>DATBSM010000288.1:0-8309 GCA_036559785.1 Gemmatimonadales bacterium | reverse complement strand
CGCTCTACCGGCTGGAGCGCGGACGGCTCGGCGGCTCGAGGACGGATTCGGCGTCCCTCGACCGACGGCTTTTCGTGGAGGAGCGGGGCAGGTTCGATCGATCCTGCTCCTGCTCGCGGCTGGGGCCGGGACACTCCGGGAGTGGGGATGGTTCCCGGCCCGCCCACGTCGGCGCTGGTGCGGCCCCGTTCGTTGCGGGGCTCGACCCGGTCGCGATCCGGCTGGCGCTGACGGGTGACATACCCGGTGCCCGGCTCCAAATCCTTGAAGACGTACTTCGGCGCTATCCGGTGGGGCGAGGGAATGACGACGTTCCGGCCTGAGTTGTAGCGATAGGGGTAGTACGTGGGATCGTCGTAGATCACGACCCGAAAGCGAGCGCATGAGGTGCTGTAGGGGTCCCACTCGTCGTAGCTGGCGTATGAATGACAATCGTAGCAGACGAAGCGCGGGTACTCGTAGCGGCGCTCGACGTAGTAGGGAGTAATGTCGTACTGATAGTCGCCCCGGGGCGCGATCCTCGCCGCCAGATCAGTGAGGGCGACATAGGGATCGCCCTGAATCCGGCCATCGTCGATGACCCGGAAGTCCCAGTAGTCACCCCGGGTGATGTCGTCGTATTGGAAGGGAAGAGGCGAGGAGATGGCAAAGAGGTAGCCGATACCGGGGTCGTCGTCGATGGTAAACGCGCGGCCGTTCCGGGTGTCGGATAGCTCGTGGGTTTGACCACCCCGAACCTTCGCCCTCCCCCACGGCTGGAGGGGAAAGAGGGTTCGGAGCCGTCCGTCGGTGTCGACCCGGAGCAGGGTCACGTAGCCGGGCTCGTCGGTCCGAAAGTAGATCCTGGCGCTCTGGCCGCGGCGGTAGGGATCCTCCCGGTCGGTCCATACGCTGATGCGTCCGGCGGCATCTGAGTGCCGGCGGACCTGCGTCTGCTGAATCGGGACCGATGTTGGAGCGGGGTGCGGCAGGCTGACGATGAACAGCCACCCCAGGGTGACGAGCATGAACCCTCCAGGCGTATCCGCTCGCAGTCAGCAGGGGGCGTGCCAGCCGGGGGTCCTCTGCTAACCTGCGACGGGCGAAAGTGTTGAGGGCAACCCACGCCGCCCCGCCGATTCACGCTGTCGCCCATGGATGACATCGCGAGGTCCCCGATAACTCGCATTGGTGCGTTTGACTTAGACCGTAGCGTACGGATACGTTGCGCGGGGCATGAACCGTTCTGACGTGCCATCCGGTCGCTCGCGCCTCGACCTGCTCGACCCCCTGGAGGTCTCGAAGCTGGGAGGCCTCGAGCTGGTCACCGAAGGTGTGGTGGAGGGCTTTCTCAGCGGGCTGCACCGCTCGCCCAGACGGGGGTTCTCGGTCGAGTTCGCCGAGCATCGGATGTACCAGCCGGGCGACGAGCTGCGGTACGTCGACTGGAAGATTCTGGGCCGTAACGACCGGCTCTACGTTAAGCAGTTCGAGGAGGAGACCAACCTCCGCGCGGTGATCGTGTTCGATACCAGTCGGTCGATGGCCTGGACCGGCTCGCCCGCCACCGTCCTCCCCAAGCTGGCTTACGCCCAACGCCTGATTGCTGCTCTGGCCCTGGTGCTGATCCGCCAGCGTGACGCCACTGGCCTCATCACCTTCGACGACGACGTTCGTTCAGTTACCCCGCCTCGTGCTCGCCTCAGCCACTGGCATCAGCTCCTCGGGACCCTGGCCCGATTGGAAGCGGGACAGGGGACCGCCGCGGAGCCGGCACTCCGACGAGTGGTCGGTCAGCTGCGGCGGCGCGGCCTGGTAGTTTTCGTCTCTGACCTGCTGCTCGACCGGGTCCTGGCGCTCAAGGCGCTCCGTTTTCTCCGGCATCGGGGGCATCAGGTGCTGGTGCTGCACATCATGGATCCGGCGGAGGTCAGCCTCGGGGGCCCGAATGAGGCTCGCTTCGAAGACCCGGAGTCGCGCAGCGCCGTGGTCCTGCGGCCGCGCGACTGGGCCGGCGCGTACCGGGACACCGTACGCAGCGTGGTCAGCGAGTGGCGGTTGGCCTGTCGCCGGCACGGGATCGCCTATCATCGAGTTACCACTGATACTCCCTACGGAATTGTGCTTCGAGAGGCTTTGACGTCCCCTTCACGCTCGGCATGATCGGTTTTCTGCACCCTTGGATGCTGGCCGGGCTCGCTGCGGCTGCTATCCCGATTCTCCTGCACCTGCTGGCACGGCGTGAGCCCCCCACCGTGGTCTTTCCTGCTGTCCGCTATCTGGTAACTACGACGCGGGAGCATCAGCGGCGGCTGAAGCTGCAGAACTGGCTGCTGCTGCTGCTGCGGACCCTGCTGGTTGCCACCCTGGTGATGGCTGCTGCCGGCCCAACTGTGCCGCTGAGCGGTGTGCCCGGTCATTCACCCAGCGCGCTGGTGCTGATCATCGACAATTCGCCGAGCAGCGGCACCATGACGGGAGGGTCGCCACAGCTGGCGCAGCTGGTCGTGGCCGGGCGGGAGGTGCTTGCCCGAGCCACGCCGGATGATGCGCTCTGGTTGATTGCTGCTGACGGAGTTCCCCGGCGAGGCGACCGGCTTGGCTTGAGTGCGCTGCTGGGCGACCTCACCGTGTCTCCGCGACGCCTCGAGTTAGGGGCGGCGATCGCGCTCGCTGGGGAAGTCCTCGAGTCCGAGCCCCGGCCGGGCGAGATCGTCCTCCTCACTGACCTCCAGGCCAGCGCACTTTCCCCGGCCGACCCCGTCGCACCACTGCTCGTCGGGCGCCCCGACAAGACGCCTCCGCCAAACACCGGCATCGGCCAGCTCGAGACCGGAACCCAGCCCTGGTCTTCCGATGGTGGACGGATCTCGGTCGTGCTGGTGGGCGATTCGGGTGGATCGGTTCCACTCGCCGCTCGCCTGGGGGAGCGGCCGGCTCGGCAGGCACTCGCACGCGTGGGTGGGCCCGTGGCGCTCACGCTGCCGGGAGTGGCGGCCGGCTGGTGGACGCTGACGGTGGGCCTCGATCCGGATGAATTCAGACTGGACGACCAGCGGGTCGCCGCGGTGCGGGTGGCCCCGGTTGCCCGGGTGAGCTGGGACTCGACCAGCCGATTCCTGGCTGCCGCCTGCGATGTGCTGGCCGCGAATGGTCGCATCCTTCCCGGCCACGAGGTCACGGTAGGACGGCTGGGCCCGAGAGCCTCGGTGGTGCAGCCACCGGACGATCCCGCCGAGCTGGGCGCGCTCAACCGTGCACTGGCGGCACGGGGAGTTGGGTGGAGCTACGGAAACCTCTCGACGGATGTCGCGTTCAGCGACAGCGGGGCAGTGGTGGGCCGTCAGCGTGTGGCGCGACGATACTCTCTGCAATCGACCAGCAGTGGCCGCACCGGGCTACTCGCCAGCGTGAACGGGACTCCGTGGATCGCCCGGGGCGGCGGGGTGATCCTTCTCGGTAGCCGGCTCGATCCAGCCTGGACCGACCTCCCGGTATCGGCCGGATTCATGCCCTTCGTGGATGTGCTGCTCAACCGTCTGGCCCGGGGTGAGGCGGCACTGGAGCACGGTGCGCCGGGAGATCCGGTGCCGCTGCCTGACATGGTAACCGAGGTGCGCCGGGGAGAGCGCGAATGGCGGGTGGAGGGTGGTGGGCTGTTCCAGCCGCCCGAAGCCGGGGTCTACTATCTGCGCTCGGGCCGGGACACCATCGGCGCGATCAGCGTGAATCCCGACCCGCGCGAGTCGCGCCTTGCCCGGGCGAGCGACACCCAAGCGCGGCAGCTCTGGAAGGGTGCCCGGATGGTCGCGCTCCAGGACGCGGCCGGCGCGGCCTTCTCATCCGCCTCCCGCGGAGATCTCCGGAGTCCGTTGCTGTGGCTGGCTCTGATTGCCGGGCTGGCTGAAGTCGGCCTTGCGAGCGGCTGGAGGCGACGGCCGTGACCTTGAAGCCGGTGCTGGATGCCTTTGCAGGCACTCCCGCGACTCGCAGTCTATCCGAACGTCTGCCGGCTCGGGGTGAGACGCTCCGGCTGGGGGGACTGCCGGGTTCCAGTGGAGTGGTCCTCGCGGCCTGGCTGGTGCAGGCTTTTCCTCAACGGCTGCTCACCATCGTGGCGCCCACGCCGGCCGATGCCGAGCGGTGGCTGACCGATCTCAGTCATCTCACCGACGAGCCCACGGCCCTATACCCCCAACGCGAGGCTTTGGGCGAGGACGAGCCGCACTACGAGATCGCGGGTGAGCGCGCCGAGGCGATTCAGGCGCTGCTCCAGGGACGCCTGCGGGTGTTGGTGACTACGGCGCGCGCAACCGCCGAGCGCACCCTGCTGCCGGCGGCGCTCGATCGCCTGCGCCTCACTCTGGCCGTGGGAGAGCAGCGCCCGCCGGCCGAGGTGGCCCGCGCGCTGGAGACGATGGGCTACACCCGGGTGCCTACCGTCACCGAGGTGGCCGAGTTCAGCGTTCGCGGCGGCATTCTGGACGTGTACGGCTTCGGCATGGCGGGACCGGCGCGGCTGGAGTGGTGGGGAGATGATATCTCATCCCTCCGTGGATTCGATCTGACCACCCAGCGCTCGCTCCAGGAGCTGTCCGAAATAACGGTGCTTCCCATCACGACTCAGGCGTTGAGGGACGATGCGGATGGAGAGGCGGAAGGGCTTGCCGCCTTACCGCCTTCCCGTCGCACCCTCCTCGAGCTCCTCCCATCCGACACCATCGTCCTCGAAGAAGCATTCGGTCCCGACCTCGACGAAGTGACGCGGGCCTGGAACGAAGCGGAGCACCACCTCGACGTTGCCCGCCGGCTGGGCGAGCAGGTGCCGAGTCGGGACGCAATTTTCGAGGGACCGGACGACTGGCGCTCGCACATCGAAGCCTTTCCCCGGCTGATGCTGCGGGCCGACGAGGCCGACCTCCAGTTCGGGTTCTTTCCTCCCGAGCGAATCGATCGAGACCTCAACCGGCTGCGTGCGCTGCTCGGCTCGAGTCCTCCGAGCCTGATCCTGTGCGACAACGAGGGCCAGCTGGAGCGCATGGAGGAGTTGCTGGAGGAGGGAGCCCGCTTCCGGGCCGGGGCGTCGCTGGCGATTGGCGCCCTGGACGGGGGATTCGTGATGCCGTCGCTCCGGGTGCTCACCGACCACGAGATCTTCCGGCGAGCCCGCCGCCTGCGCCGCCCGCGTCGCTACCGCCAGGCGGCTCCCTCTGCCGCCACCGGCGCCCTCACCTTCGGCGATTACGTCGTTCACCTCGAACACGGCATCGGGGTCTACCGCGGCATCCAGACCATCACCGTGGGTGAGTCGACGCTCGAGGTGGCGATCGTCGAGTACGAGGGCGGTGACCGGCTCAATGTGCCGCTGTACCGCCTTGACCAGCTGGAGCGCTACCGGGCCGCCGGTGAAGATGGGGACCGTCCCCCGCCCCGGATCCATCGCCTCGGCGGCACCAGCTGGGCGCGGGTCCGGGAAAAGACCCGGCAGGCCATTAAGCACATGGCGGCCGAGCTGCTCGACCTCTACGCCCGGCGCAAGGTCACCGGCGGCTACGCCTTTCCTCCGGACACGAAGTGGCAGCGCGAGCTCGAGTCCAGCTTCCTGTATGAGGATACTCCCGACCAGCGCAAGGCGACGGAGGAGCTCAAGCGCGACATGGAACAGCCTCGTCCGATGGACCGGCTGCTGGTGGGCGACGTGGGCTACGGCAAGACCGAGATAGCGGTCCGAGCGGCTTTCAAGGCGGTGCAAGGCGGGAAACAGGTGGCCGTGCTGGTGCCCACCACGATTCTGGCCGAGCAGCACGGTCGCACCTTCATCGAGCGGCTGGCCGACTTTCCGGTGAAAATCGAGGTTCTCTCCCGGTTCCGAACCCCCAAAGAGCAGAAGGCGGCACTGGCCCGGCTCGCGTCCGGAGAGATCGACATCATCATCGGCACCCACCGGCTGCTGTCCAAGGATGTGGCCTTCAAGGATCTCGGTCTCCTGGTGGTCGACGAGGAGCATCGCTTCGGCGTGAAGCACAAGGAGCGCCTCAAGGCGCTCCGACTCTCGGTTGACGTTCTGACGCTCACCGCCACGCCGATCCCGCGAACACTCCATCTCTCGCTGGCAGGGCTTCGGGACCTGACCCTGATCGAGACGCCACCCCGCGATCGCTCTCCCATCCTGACCTTCGTCGAGCCGTGGGATGATCCCCTGCTGGAGGAGGCTTTTGCGCGGGAGATCGATCGCGGAGGACAGGTGTTCGCGGTGCACAACCGGATCGAAACCATCGATACCGTTGCCGCTAAGGTGCAATCGCTCGCCCCCCGGGCCCGGGTTGGAGTCGCGCACGGACAGATGACGGCGGAGGATCTGGAGGATGTCATGCGCCGGTTTGTGGCTGGCGAGGTGGACATCCTGGTCTCCACCATGATCGTGGAATCGGGGCTGGATGTGCCCAACGCCAATACTATGGTGGTGCACGACGCCCACCGCTTCGGCCTGGCTCAGCTGTATCAGCTGCGGGGCCGGGTGGGCCGCAGTCACCGGCGAGCCTATTGCTACCTGCTGGTCCCCGACACCATCGACGCCGACGCCGAGGAACGGTTGAAGGTGCTCGAGCATCATACTGATCTCGGTGCGGGGTATCGCATTGCCCTGAAGGATCTCGAGCTTCGGGGCGCCGGAAATCTCCTGGGTGCCGAGCAGTCCGGGCACGCCCAGTCGGTCGGCTTCGACCTCTATATGCGGTGGCTGGAGGAGACGGTTCGCGCGCTCCGGGGACAGGGGACAATCGAGCAGCCGGCGCCGCCCGAAGTGGTGCTCGACCGCTCCGCTCACCTCCCGGACGGCTACGTGCCGGATGACGACGTCAAGCTGGATCTGTACCGGCGACTGGCGCGAGCCGCCGAGTCCGGCGAAATTGATGGGCTGCGAGACGAACTGCGGGAGCGCTTCGGCCCCCTGCCTGACGCGGCCGAGAACCTGCTGGACATGGCGCGGCTTCGGGTCATGGGGGCGGCCCTCGGTCTTCAGAACGTGCTGGTTCGGGGGGACGAAGCGCGTCTCACCTTCCGCGCTGGGACCCAGCCCAGGCTCGCAGGGCTCACGTCCGCTCTCGATGATGTACAGTTGGCCGCGGAGGTCCGGCGCACGGTGCCGCTTTCGCTGCGCCTGATGCGTCTGGGCGGGGAGCCGATTGTGCCGGCGCTCGTCCGGGCATTACGTAAGGCTTTGTAAAAGGACTAGGGTCAAGGGGACCCTGGTCCCTCGATCATTCAACCGGAGTACCAATGGGTCGTTCCGCGCTATTCTCGCTCCTCCTGCTGGCTGGCTCGCTGACGGGTTGTGACAGCTTCCGCAATCTTTTCTCCGCCCATGCTGACGTCGCCGCCGAGGGGGGCAGCCTGAAGCTGACCTCGGAGCGGCTGGCTCAAGTGCTCGGCAGCGCGAAGGGCGTCACGCCTTCCCACGAAACCGGGAACTTCATCTCCAATGTCTGGATTGACTACGCCCTCTTCGCTGAGGCCACGGCCAACGGCAAGCTGCCGTTCGACTCGGCGGGCATCGCGCAGGTGGTGTGGCCGGAGATCTCGGAGCTGAAGGGCACCCACTGGCATGACACGCTGATGGCGCGGCGGTCGAACTTCGGGCCCGGCGCGGCCGATAGCCTGTACCAGGCCGACCAGATTCGCGTACTCCAGCACATTCTTTTCCGGGTGCCACCCAACGCCGTACCTGAAGTGCGGAACGTGGCCCGGAGGAAGGCGACCGCCACCCTGGCCCGGCTCAAGCGAGGAGCCGACTTCAGCACCCTCGCATCGGAGCTCTCGGAGGATCCGGGCAGCCGGATGGAGCGCGGATTTCTGCCCGCCAGCCCCAAGGGCAAGTTCGTCACGGCCTTCGACAGCGCGGGCTGGTCGCTCGCGCCCGGCGCGATGAGTGGCGTCGTGGAGACGCCGTTCGGCTACCACATCATCAAGCGGCCCGACCAGAACGTCGCCCGGGAGCGGCTCACTTCGTACCTGACCGAAAGCGCGGGCACCCGGTTGGACTCGATCTACATGGACAGCCTAGCTCAAACCAAAGAGATCAAGGTTGCCCGTGGCGCCGCGGGGATCATGCGCGCGGCAGGGGAGGACCCCGATGGTGCCCGCCACTCTACCAAAACGCTGGTGAAGTACAAGGGCGGTGAGTTCACGGTTGGGGAATTCATGCGCTGGCTGCAGGCCCTGCCGCCGCAGTACGTCTCCCAGCTGAAGCAGGCCAACGACTCCATGCTCACCCAGTTCGCCAAGATCTTGACTCAGAACGTGCTGCTGCTGGAGCAGGCCGACTCCGCCAA
>DATBSM010000287.1:0-8064 GCA_036559785.1 Gemmatimonadales bacterium | reverse complement strand
TATGGGACTGAATCTGGAGCTACTCCGAGCACAGTGGCTGCTGCTGGTAGGCCTTCTTCTCGCTCTGCTCGCGGTCAAGGCAACCATCCTGCTGATGCTGAGCCGCGCGTTCGGCCTGCCCCTCGCCGTTGCGGTCGCGATCGCTCTCATGCTGGCACAGGGGAGCGAGTTTGGTTTCGTTCTCTTCACGCTGGCCCTCCAGGCCGGCATCATGTCAGCCCAGACTGCACAGATCGCGATGCTGGTCGTGGGGCTCAGCATGGCGGTCACACCGGCCCTCCTGACCTCGAGCCGGGAACTGCTCCGCCGTCTCGAGCGGCCGTCTGACCACCCGCACGGCGCCCTGGTGGCGGACACCCGCGAAATGACTGAGCACGTCGTGATTGCCGGGTTTGGGCGGGTCGGGCAGACACTCGGTCTGCTGCTGGACTCGCGGTTCATTCGTTATCTGGCGCTCGATCTCGACCCCGAGCTTGTGGCTGAGGCCAGGCGGCACGGCCTGCCCGTGTTCTACGGTGACGCCAGCCGGGCGGATGTGCTCACGGCCAGCGGCATCGAGCGAGCGCAGCTGGCCGTGAGTACACTGGATGACCCCGAGCTTGCGATCCGGGCCGTGCACGCGCTGCGGAGGCTGAGGACGTCGATGCCGATCATCGTCCGGGCCCACGATGTTGCCGACTGTGAGAGGCTGGTGAGGGCCGGGGCCACGTCGGCGGTCCCGGAGATCGTGGAGGGCAGTCTCCAGCTAGGTGGGGTCCTCCTCCGCCAGCTGGGCGAATCGTCCGAAAGTGTAAACCAGTTGCTGGAGCAGTTCCGGCAGGAGACCTACGCCAGGCTTGCCGAGATCACCCCCGCAGAAACGCAGCGGCCCTCCTAAGTGCGACGCGTAGCGCAGAGACGGCGAAACCTGATTCTCTCATCCCGATCCTCGCGGGTCCAGGAGACCTCGCGTGTGGGCGGTCCAAAGTGGCGTGAGAAACACTACGACCAGTACCGCGACCCAGATCCTGCCTCGGCTGAGATCGTAGTCTTCCAGCAGCACCGCCCAATCCTTCCCCATGGCGTAATGGCCCGCGAGGAACTCGAAGGCGAGCGTCAGCACCAGCCAGAGGCCGCCGATTCCGAGTGCCTCGCCCGCTCTGGTCGGGTGGATCCAACCGATCGTGAGCCAGGTGGTCAGGTAGACCAGGGCGCAGAGGATCACGGTGCTCAGTGCCCGCCCGACTGGATCGCCGAGGCGCGGGATCAGCCACGTCTCCCGCATAGCGCCATTGAGAGAGGCAAGCGCGAGCACGGCAAACCAAACGACAAGCGCGCGCCAGATCATCGGTTCTCCTTCAACGCTCTGATCCGGGCGTTGCGCACCGGATAGTGTTGGTCAAAGCGAATGTGAAGCGGTTCACCGGAGAGGGGAGCCTTTTCCGTACCCGGCCGCTGGGCATGGATGTGAAGGTGCGGCTCTCCGGTGTTGCCGGTATTTCCCACCCGCGCGAGACGTTGAGCCGGAGTGACGGGCTGTCCAGTAGCAACTTGGACGCTGCCCTTCTTGAGATGGCCGAGGACAATCCAGGCGCTGCCGCATTGCAGGATGATGTGATTGCCGGTCATGTGCTGCCGGTCCATCCGCGGCGGTGTCATCTCCTCGACCCCGTCCAGAGCCACGATCACCTCTCCGGCACAGGGGGCGTAGAGCGGTTCGCCGAAGATCTCGTACGCCGAGAGGCTCTTCGGGAGGACACCCCGTGCCCTGAGACCCAGGATGTTCAGCTTTTCGATGTCCACGCCATAGCTCTGTCCCCGCCACGGACGGAAGCGTTCTCCCTCCAGAGTCTTGTAATGGGCGTTGATCAGCTCGTTGCCACCGCCGTTCACCACCAGGTAGGTACCGCTTTTCAATGGAAAGGAGAGCTCCACGGCGTCCGGCGGCGTGCGCCAGCCGGTCAGGATATAGGTCGCGAGCCCCACGGTCAGCGCCAGGAGAGCCCCGACGATCACCGTGCCCCCCAGCCGCAGTAGGTTGGCCGGAAAGGTTGGAAGCGATTCCCATGGAGGCAGCGACCAGAGCAGGGCCACGATGACGAGCCCACCGTAGATCACGGGGGTGTACCATGGCAGGATGAGCCATAGCCCCCCCACCCCGGTCGCCATCAGATACCACGACACCAGGGCCGCGCGAAGAAGCCACTCGGTGCGGCTCGCTGTTCGGCTGAATGCCAGCCAGGCCAGCAGTCCCAGCGGCACGACCACCTGCAGTATGAGAGGAACCCAGACGGCGAACAGCATGGCACTTACCATCAGTGGAATGCGATCCGGAAGCGGCGGCAGGATTCGCGGCCGATCGAGACGCTCAGAAGCGCTGCGAGAACCCAACCTCAACCGCCAGGTACGTGAGTTCTGCTGACGCGGCTGCACCTTCCATCGCCAGGTCTCGGGTCAACGAGCGGAGCCTGGATTCTCCACGCGTTATGACGGTTCCCGGTCGACCTGCCATTGACCGGTGAGGATGCGACGATCGTTCGACTCTCTATGAGAGCTGAAGGTACCGGTAACTCTGTTGCCCGAGAGTTCTCCCTCGAACACGGTTCGCGCCCGGCAGTTACAGTCGGGGTCCCAGTACGGTGCCATCGTCCCACGAATCCGTCTGCTCTCCACCCGGACCAGTGTTATATCAATAACGGTGCAGGGAGTGGGCGCCGGTTCGTCGGCAGGCGTCGGGTTCAAGGCATCCGCCTTTGCAGCAGCTTCAGCCAGGCTGAGCGATGGCGAAAACGTGATCTCTACCTCGCCATATCCGGTGTCTGCCTGCTCGGCCAGACTGAATCGGATGGTTCCACGCCGGCCGGTGTCCTTGCTCCAGTAGCGGCCCGACCAGTGGCCCGAGAGCGCCCTCACCTCCTCGGGCGCCCCCTGCACCGGCACCGGGCCGGCAGGTGGCGTCAGGCAGGATGTCGCCATGCCGAGTGCGAGCAAGGTGCCGGTCGAAAGTTGGGCCGAGCGGGTCATAGTCACAGCGTGCCTCCGGTCCCCTGAGCCAGCCAGACGGTGTGCCCTGTCGGATCCCAGTGCATACCTTCCTCCACTTCTTCCAGATCTTCGGTGGGCGGCGGGCTACAATATCGTCGCCATCCCACTTGCCGCGGGTGTCCTGGCAGGGCGAGGCATCCTGCTGTCCCCGGCACTCGCGGCGGGCTTCATGTCGCTCAGCACGGTGATCGTAGCGGTGAACGCGCAGCTACTCCGCCGGGTGGCGCTGTAGGACGGGAAAGGCGGGAAAGGGGAAAGACTCTTTCCGCCTTTCCCGCCCTTCCATCAGGCGTGCGCGTCGGCCCAGCCGCATCGAGCCGTGTTGAACTCGGCCAGGAGCCGGACGCCTTCGCGGCTGATGTCGCTCCACCGGATCCGGCCGGCCGCCAGCTCGATCTCGGCGTACCACAGCCGAAGTGCCGCCAGGATCTCGCGGGTAGTGCGGGCCAGCTCCCTCGCGCTTTCCCGCTGCCGCCCCAGCCGGGTGAACTCCGCCAGCAGGCGGGTCAGACGATCGGCCTGCATCTCCAGCCGCTCGTTCATCTCCGCCGTGATAAAGGGGTGAAGTTCCTCGAGCAGGGCCCGCTCCAGGTGAAACCGGTGCAGGAGCTGGTCATCCACGTACCGCAGCGCCGCCCATCTTTCCCAGAACGTAGCATCGGCGTCAGCGACGGGCAGCAGGAATCGATCCCCATCAGCCATCCAGTTGTCGTGCGCGACGGTGAACCTCGTGCCCAGAGTCTCGCCGACCCTGGTGTTTGGCTGAAGAGCCGTAGCAGTAGTGTTCATGGTCGACTCGCGGTTGAGGTAAAACGGTTACAGGCGGCCGGTGGCGACGGCGCGCATGATGTCGGTCGTGGAAATCACCCCGATCACCTGCTCCCCGCTGGTGACGAAAAGCCGGTGAACGTCCGCGTAGAGCATCTGCTGCGCCGCCTCTCTCACGTCCGCCTCTGGCGTGACAGTAAGTGGACGGGGGGTCATGATGTCCCGAACCATCATCTGCTCGAAGAGTGCCTCCCGCTCCACCGCGTCCTGTGCTTCAGCTTCGGAGGTCAGGATATCGGTGCTGGAAATGACTCCCACCATTCGGCCCATCCCGTCCACAACGGCGAGAGCAGAAATGTGAGAATCAGTCAGGCTTACAACCGCGTCGTTCACTGCGTCCTCGAGATGTACCGTCTTGACGTTCTTCTGCATCAGCTCGCTGACTCGCATATCTCCTCCGGGTTTACCCGCCGCCTCCAGTTGGCCCGCACGTATAACCTGGCGGACCAGGGCGGAATGGAGCCTGAAGCCGCCATGAAAGAGTCTTCATGTCCGGCAACGGCGCTGCAAAACAAA
The DNA here is from genome assembly GCA_036559785.1 of Gemmatimonadales bacterium. Taxonomy (GTDB): domain Bacteria; phylum Gemmatimonadota; class Gemmatimonadetes; order Gemmatimonadales; family GWC2-71-9; genus CAVVWJ01. Next base: position 3,696 of record DATBSM010000287.1, on the reverse strand, counting down.
GCGACCCCGGGCATGGGCCCGGGGTCGGGAGATCGAGACGGCCTGGCTCGGTTACTTGATCAGGATCTTGTTCGCCACTGCGGGCGCCACCTTGGGCAGGTGGAGCAGGAGCAATCCGTCCTGATAGGTCGCCTTGACCTCTTGCTCCGTGACCGGCGCGGGAAGGCGGATCGTCCGCACGAACTTCCCGATCTCGCGCTCCCGGCGCAGATATGTCTCACCCGAGGCCTCTGTCATCAGGTCCCGCCGGCCGGTGATCGTCAGCAACATGCCGGTCAGTTTGATGTCCAGGTTCTCCTTGTGGACTCCCGGAACCTCGAGCCGCACGATGAACTCATCCGCGGTCTCGGTCACGTCCAGCATTGGGAACCACTCCGCACCCGCGGTCTCGAACGGATACGGCGGAATGAAGGGTTCCGGAAGGAACCCCGGGGTCAGGAAGCGATCCAGGAACCGCTCGACTTCCTCGCCCACTTTCCCCGTCATGGGGGCCAGCTTCGCAACTCTCATGTGTCCTCCAGTTGAGCTCTGAATTGCGAGTGCAAAGTAACAATGGGCCCATGAAGCCGACGTTAACCGGGGATGAAACCTTCCTGGCGGAGCGCTCGGAGGCGGTCAGTCAGGGAGCAACCCTTCCGGAGCTGCTGGGTCAGGAAGGAGGTCCTATTGGCCAGGGGAGCTCGGGATCAGCGCCCCATGGCAGGCCGTACAAGCCTGGGAATTCTTCCGCTGCAACGTCGCTGGATCGAATCCAGGACCGTGGGGATTGAACCGCTGCCCTGACAGAGCCGAGTGGCAGGTGAGACAATCCCGCTCGGAGTGACAGGCGACGCAGCTCTCGAGATTCTGTCGCGCCGCCTGGCCGTGGCCCAGAGTGAATGACCTCTTGGCATCGTGGTATCCGGCGTTGAGTTTCCCTTGCGCGGAGAGCCCGGCGCTGACGTGACAATCGGCGCAGAACTGGCCGGTATTGTGGCAGTCGGCGCAGCTCGTCTCACGGGTATAGGCCGCCGCGGGATGCCGTGATAGGAAGCCGGCGGGGTGGTAACCGGGCGTCGCGTCGGCGGCGTTGGGGCGGTGACAGTCCAGGCACTGCGAACGGACATGGCAACCGCTGCAGGTGGCCGGACGCGCGTCGGCGACGGGACCATGCAGGTCGGCAAAATCCCCACCGTGTGAAGCGGGGCGCTCCCGATGAATCACCGCGCCCTTCCCGCGGCCAGGGCCTGCGGCCGGCAGGGCGAGCGCAACCGTCGGCCTTCCGGCGTGGCACGCCAGACAACTTTCCTGAGTGTGACAGGTGGCGCACGTCACCCCTGACTTGCGGGCGGCAGATCCGTGCCGCCGCAGGAAGCCCGGATCCGCGTGGCTGGGAGGGGCCTTCAGCTCCGATTTGATGGCCAGGGAGCGAGGATCGGGCGCGAGCACCTGGATCGTCGCGACCTCCGGCGCGTTGACGTGGCACTCGCTACAGAAGTCCCGAGCATGGCACGTCGCGCATGACGCCGCCACCGGGCTGGTTCCAGTGCCTTTCGCCAGGCGGCCGTGACCCTCGAGTGCGAAGCCCCCAGCCTTGTGCGACTCCGGAGCGGGAAACTCGGCCACGTCCGCGCGCGTGAGCCGGACCGCACGCGCGAGCGGCACATGGCAGGTGGCACAGCTGCTGTCGGGAGCCGACAGGTGCTGAGCCCGAATGCCGTGGCAGTCGAGGCAGTTCTGTGCCACCGCGAGGCGCAGCTGCATCCGGTCGGCGCCTGGCTGGGCATGACAGGACCGGCAATCGAGCAGGGAATCTGCCCCACTCGCACCGCGTAGGGCCTTGGCGTGATCGGCGTGGGTGAACCGCAGATTGGTGGCCGGTGGACCAGAAGGCGGCCGCCAGCTCACGGTCTCTTCGATGCCCCCGTCATGGCACTCCGCGCATGCGGCCGGTGGGGGCCAGAGCGGTTCTGCTGGGTCCGCTACGCTCACATGGCAGCTGGTGCACTTGGGGAACAGCTCGCGGTGCTGCCAGTGATCGAAACGCTCTTGCGTCTGGGCGTAGGCTCTCTGGAACAGGAGCGGGACCGCCAGGACGAACGGCAGCAACCAACGAGACCCGGTCATGAGCCCGCCCGCGGTCGAGTCCGGAGCGCTCGTGGGAGAGGGGCATGGTCCGCACCGCTGCCGACCAGCAGCGTCACCCGTGCGTTCAGCCTGGTCTGATTCCAGTCGAAGCTGCCGGCATCCGGTCGGCGCCGATCTTCGGCGTAGTGCGCTCCACCTAAGCCGAGCCGAACCCGCTCGCCGGCCCGCCACTCCGCATCAAGACCAAGCACGTCCACTCCGGTTTCCTCGAACCGGAACTCCAGGGGACGGTCGAGCGTCGAGCCGTAGGCGGTGAGCGTCAGCCTTGGGTTCGGCACCACGCTGATACTTCCCTCGAAGCCATGGGACGAAGCTCCCGGGCCATACTCCTCCCGGTAGCCCACATCGATGGTCCAGACCTCATTGGGACTAAACGATGCGCCGGCTCCGAAGCGCCAGCCGTCGTTGTCCACATCCACCAGCGGGGTCTCGGTCTCGGTCGGGGAGAACGTGTACTGCTCCCAGCGGCCTCTCAGCTCCAGGCGCCGCAGGGGCCGGAGCCACACCGAGGCGTTCACGGCATGATAGGGCACCGGGCTGAACGCGCCCCAGATGGTCCAGAGGTCGAAGTGCGGCCGGTATTGCCGGGCCCCGACCGTGGCCGTGATCAGGGGAGAGACGTAGCGGAGGGCGACGTCTGCGTTTCCGAACCAGGTGTTGGCCAGGTCGTACTCCATACCGGCGGCCAGGCTCCAGCGCTCGAGTGGCCGAATCTCGCCGGAAATGGCGGCTCGCTCCGAGGCAAACTGGCGAGACTCGCGCTCTACCTCCCGCTGGTAGTCGATCCTGACATCGCCGCGCCGTCCGCTCCAGCCCACTGCCGCACCGGCCACCCATTGGCGTTCGCGGGGCTGAAAGTCGTCGAGCGGGTTGAGTACCGCACTCGAGACCGGCAACGCCGTCGCCCGGCCCATCCCCAGACCGACATAGGCCTCGGCCTCGAGCCCGGCACCGGCCCGAACGATGGCCCGCCCGCCGTCGACGCCGACAATGCCGAGACGGCTGGTGAGGAGCTGCCGCCCCGCTCGAATCGTCACTCGGCGGATAGCGTACTCGGCGTAGGCCTCGAGCAGCTGGACCGCGGGGTCGGTGCCGGGCCAGACGTCACTCGCGCCGAGGTCTACCCCCGCGCGCCCGTTGACCCGGAGGCTGAGTCCGCGCACACCGATCCCCCACATCGTGAGGTCCAGGCTGCTGACGAGCGGCCCGCCTTGACGGTAGGCGCCTGGCCGAAAGAAGAAGCAGAACGTGGAGCCCGGCGGGCAGCGCACGAAGAAGCCATCGGCAGTCTGGAGCCCACCGGTCGGAGCCGTCACCACATCCGTCGCGAGTACGCTGTCCGGCCGCACTCCGCGGTAGGCAGCCGTCTGTGCCCTGGTGTCGATGCGAAGTTGATAGCCTTGCGCCTCCGCGACGGTCGCAAGACAGGCGAGTCCGATGCCGCTCGACAGCGCTCCCCGGAGGTGTGGTCTCACAGGCCGCGCTCACTCCCGAGCAGGTGGGCCCGGTAGGCCTCGGGTGAGGAAAGGAGGTGGCACTGGCTGCATTCCTTCGGCGCGTAATGGTCGA
>DATBSM010000286.1:0-5824 GCA_036559785.1 Gemmatimonadales bacterium | reverse complement strand
GGAGCGATCTAGCGGCTCAGGCGCGCGACGCCTGGTCCAGGCGGGGCGCAATGGCCACCCGGATCCGGTCGGGGTAGTTGCCGCAGAGGCCGTCCACCCCGAGCCGCACCATCCGGTCGAGGTCACCGATCTCGTTGACGGTCCAGGCAATGATGGCACAGCCCGCCTGGTGAACCTGGTTGACGAGCTCCTGATCCACCTGCTGCCACTCCTGCCACAGGATGGACGCGCCCACGGAGCGCATGACCGCCACCGGGTCGCACAGGTAGGCCGAAAGCAGGATTCCCCGGCGGAGTCCTGGCTGCATCTCTCCCAGCCGCTGCACGATCCGGTGATCGAAGCTGTGAATCGCGTAGCGCTGCGGAGCCGGGCCCTTCTCCAGGACCGCGAGCAGAACGTGGTCGAAGACCGGTGCCAGGCTCTTCACCTCCACCCATACGTCCCGGTCCCCCACCAGATCCAGGATCTCGGTGAGCATAGGCACCGGCTCGCCATTGGGGATGCGGAGCTGGCGCGCCTCGGCGAGCGTGAGCTCGGCGATCGGACCGACCCCGGGAATCTCCGGGTCGTGGTGGACGACGATCCCGCCGTCGCGAGTGGAGTGGATATCCAGCTCGACGCCGTCGGCGTCGAGCATGACCGCCCGGCGAAAGGCAGCCCGGGAGTTTTCGTATTCGTATCCGGACGCGCCGCGGTGGGCGATAACAGTTGGGCGTCGCATCGCTTAAGATAGCTCCGCCTTTGGGGCCGGCCAAGTTAACAAACCTGTGCCATCATCGTCTCACAATCTGGATGAGCGCCTCCACGATGCCGGGCTTGATCAGACCCGACTCAACTACAGACCCAGCCCTGGTTGCCGCTTACCGCAACGGGGACGAGCGTGCCGCGGCCGAATTGGTCGCGCGCCACTCTGCGGCGCTGGGACGGTTCCTTTACAGTCTTGGGGCCGACCGCGAAGACCTGGAAGACCTGGTGCAGGAGACGCTGTTTCGGGCCTTCCGCCGGGTGGAGAGCTGGCGAGGTGGAGCATCATTCAGGAGCTGGTTGTTGACGATCGGCAGCAACATTCTGCGCGACCAGGTTCGAAAGCGGAGGGGTCAGCTGGTGCCGATTGAAGGCCGCGACATCCCCGATCGAGCCGATCCCGCGGCGGATTTCGCCGCCGGCGAGACGGAAGACCGGCTGAGGCAAGGGTTGGCAACCCTGCCCCGGCTACAGCGGGAGGTGTTCCTCCTGCGGGCGCAGGAAGGCAGCGACTACGGCGACATCGCCGCTGCCCTTGGTACCACGCCAGGTGCGGCCCGGGTCCACTACCACCACGCCGTGAAGCGGCTGAAGGAGTTGGTTCGATGAGCGACTGTGAGTGGCTCTCTGATCGCATGCCGATCGTGGCCCTGGGCCAGGCGGGGTGGACCCCGGACGAGATCCGTCACCTGAACGAATGCGGATCCTGCCGGCGTGAATGGGAACTGGTCCAGGTGGCTAGTCGGCTGGGAGAGGAAGCCGGCCTTTCCCTTGATCCCACCCCGATCGCTGCCGCCGTGGTCCGCCGCCTGGAGAGCGAGCGACACGGCGGGCGGCTTCGACGCCGGGCATGGAGTTTCGCGGCTCTGGCCGCTGCCGCCGCGGTGGTAGCCGCACTGTGGATCGGCGGTTTGGAGAATGGTCCGTCCAAGCCGTCCCCGAGGGGCACTGAAGTGGCGGGACGGCTCTCGATCCCGCTTCCGGAGCTTGAAGGCCTGGAGCCAGCCGAGCTGGACTCGGTGCTGCAGACGATGGACGAGCCGACCGTCAATGGTTCTACCGGCGACGACCCGGCGTTGGGCGACTTGAATATCGATGAGCTTGAACGTGTCCTCAATTCGTGGGAGGGTTGATGCGTAGCGCATATTTGTGGTCTCTGGTCCTGCTCCTGACTCCGTTCGGTGTGGCCGGCGCCCAGCGCGCCGACACCAATTCCGTTCGGAGAGATTCTTTGCGGCACCGGATCGAAGAGCGGTTTACCGCCCGGGCGCAGGAAGACCTGAGGCTGACCGACGAGCAGACCACCAAACTCCGGGCTACCAGCGAGCGGTTCGGTACCCGGCGGGCCGAGCTCCGCACCCGGGGGCAGCAGCTGCGGGAGGCGTTGACGGCGCAGCTTCAGCCAGGGGTTGCGGCCAATCAGGACAGCGTGGCCAAGCTGACCAATGCCATGATCGAGCTCAAGACGGCTGACGCCCAGATCTCGCGTGATGAGATCAAGGAGCAGTCGAAGTATCTCAATCCAACCCAGCGGGCGCGGCTCTATGTCATGCGGGAGCGCTTTACTCACCGGTTGAGAGAGATGCATTGGGAACGGGGGGAGAAAGGATTCCGGCGCGAGGCAAGAGAGCACGGGGACCAGGAGGGGCACCACAGGGGTGGCGATAGCCCAGGCGGGCGGGAACCGATGCCGGGGGACAGCGACCGCAGCTGATGCAAGAGGGAACGGTGAACGGTGAACGGTGAACGGGGTCGGAGCTCCTGTTCACCGTTTGCCGTTACGCTCTTTTCCCCTCCCAACTTCGTCCGGTCGCGACTAGATTTAGGCCACTTTCCTACAGGATATTGCGATGCGCCGCTGGACGTCGCTGACGCTCGCGCTTCTCTCCGTGCCGTGGCTCGCCGCTCGGGCTCAGGCTCCAACTGTCTACCGCATTCCCGTCACCGGGGTGGTCGAGAACGGCCTGGCGCCGTACGTCGCCCGGAGCCTCCGGGAGGCCGAGTCCCAAGGGGCAGTGGCGGCGTTCCTGGACATCGATACACCGGGCGGCAGAATCGACGCCGCCGAGCGCATTTCCGATGCGGTGCGCAACGCCCGCATTCCGGTCTACGCCTTCGTGAACCCTCGGGCGTACAGCGCCGGCGCCCTCATCGCTATTTCCACCAATGGCATCTACATGCGGCCCGGGGCGGTGATCGGGGCAGCGACACCGGTTGACGGGCAGGGCACCAAGGCATCCGAAAAGATGGTGTCGGCCATGCGAGCCGAGTTCCGGTCCATGGCTGAGCAGCGCGGTCTCGATCCGACGCTCGCCGAGGCGATGGTAGACGAGAATGTGGAGATCCCCGGTGTGGTCAAGAAGGGCCAGCTGCTGACCCTGAGCACCGGCGAAGCCGTGCGACTCCGCTTTGCCAAAGGCGCGGTTGCCGATGAGCCAGGGCTGCTCGCGGCCATTGGCCATCCGAATGCCCGGGTTGTTACCACGGAGCCCAACTGGGCCGAAGGGCTGGTTCGCTTCCTGACCAATCCCCTGGTGGCACCACTCCTCCTGTCGCTCGGCATCCTCGGTCTGGTGTTCGAGATCAAGACCGGCGCATTCGGCCTCGGCGGCATTCTCAGCCTCGTCTCCCTGGGTCTGTTCTTCGGCTCGAGCCTGATCCTTGGGCTGGCGGGCTGGGAGGAGGTGCTTCTCCTGGGTCTCGGCGCGATCGCGCTCGCGGTCGAGGTCTTCGTGCTCCCCGGGTTCGGCGTCGCGGGCGTGCTGGGTGCTCTCGCCATCGTCGCCTCGATGGTCCTTGCCATGATGGGGGCGCGTCCCACCAGCGGCGATGTGGCGCAAGCGCTCGCGGTGCTCGGCGCCAGCATGTTCATCACCCTGGCGGTGATCTACGCCTGGCTCCGCCACCTGCCCAACAGCGGACGCTTCAGCGGACTGCTGCTTCGGGGATCGGTGCACAAGTCCCAGGGTTTCGTCTCCGCGCCTAATCGGGGAGACCTCATAGGGCGCGATGGCGTAGCCGTTACCGACCTTCGTCCGTCAGGCACGGCCCGAGTCGGCGACGAGCGGATCGACGTGGTCACCGAAGGCGAGTACGTGCCCCAGGGCAGTCGGGTGCAGGTGGTGCAGAGCGACGGGTACCGGCATGTGGTGAGGGCAGTCGGGAGCTAGGAGCTGGGAGCAGACTAAAGCATCTCTTACTTGAGGAATTCACCCCCGTGGACCAATCCACATTGAGTCTGGGCGTCGTGTTCGCGCTCATCTTCATCGGCTTCATCCTGCTCGTCATCTTCTTCCGCTTCATCCCGGTCGGGCTGTGGATCACCGCCTGGGCCTCCGGCGTGCCGGTGTCGTTTCTTACCCTGTTCGGCATGCGGTTCCGGAAGGTCAACCCGTCGAACATCGTGAATCCGCTCATCAATGCCTCGAAGGCCGGATTGAGCCTCGAGATCAATGAGCTGGAAGCCCACTATCTCTCCGGTGGCAACGTCCAGCGGGTGGTGAGCGCCCTGATCTCGGCCGACAAGGCGGGCATTCCGCTCACCTTTAAACAGGCCACCGCCATCGATCTGGCCGGCCGGGATGTCTTCGAGGCTGTGCAGGTGAGCGTCAACCCGAAGGTGATCACCACCCCGAAGGTCGCCGCGATGGCCAAGGACGGGATTCAGCTGCTGGCGCTCGCACGGGTCACCGTTCGGGCCAATATCAACCGCCTGGTCGGCGGCGCCGGCGAAGAGACGATCCTCGCCCGGGTCGGCGAGGGAATCGTGAGCACGATCGGCTCCGCTTCCTCGCACAAGGCGGTGTTGGAGAACCCCGACCTCATTTCCAAGACAGTGCTGGCCAAGGGACTCGATGCGGGAACCGCATTCGAGATCCTGTCCATTGATATCGCCGACGTAGACGTGGGGAAGAACATCGGCGCCGAGCTCCAGACCGACCAGGCTGAAGCCGACAAGCGCATTGCCCAGGCCAAGGCGGAGGAACGCCGGGCGTTGGCCGTCGCCATGGAGCAGGAGTTCAAGGCCGAAGCCCAGAACCAGCGGTCCAAGGTGATCGCGGCCGAGGCGCAGATCCCGCTGGCGATGGCCGAGGCATTCCGCAATGGGAATCTTGGCGTCATGGATTATCAGCGATACCGGAACGTCCAGGCCGACACCGCCATGCGGCAGTCGATCGCGGGTCAGGGCGACGCCAACACGGCGCAGGGTTCCTAGCCGTGGACTTCGATTATGTCCTGGTTCTCGGTGCTCTCTGGTTTCTCGTCAACCTGCTGACGGGCCTCAAGCGTAGGAGCAAGCCGGACCGGCCCGAGGCGAGCGCCCCAGTCGAGCCGACGCCGTCATATCAGCCCGACGGCACTCAGCAGGAAGGCTCCAAACTGGAGCAAGTACTGCGTGAATTCGAGCGGGCGTTGCAGCAGAGAGGGACGAGTGGCCGGCCGGCGAGTCTTCCGCTCCCCGACGCCGAGGAGGTCGAGGAGCGCGAGTCTCTGGAGACCGAGCCCGAAGTGATAAGCCTGGAGCAGGAAGTGCGGCGCGCTCCGAGAAAGGAGTTCACCCAGGACGCCGGCGCCGAGCAGCTGGTGGCCCGCCGAATCACCGCCGCGTCGGTGCGGGACGCCGCGAGAACCAGGGCGGATCATGCTCAGTTCGACAACCAGATCCGAAAGGAGCCCGCCGAGCACACCGCCACCCGCAAGTTCACGGCCGAGGAGCTTCGGCGGGCCGTGGTGTGGCGGGAGATCCTGGGGCCGCCGGTTAGCGAAAGGTGAGAAGTGAGAGGTGAGAAGTAAGAGGGTTCTTACTTTGAAAACTTCTCTTGATATGCCGCCATCGCCTTCGTGATTGCCGCCCGGGCGGCGGCGGCGCCCTCGAACCCCCGCGTCTCCGTGTGGGTCCCTTCCAGGTCCTTGTAAACCCGAAAGAAGTGCTCGATCTCCTTCAGGTAGTGCTGCGGAATGTCCGCCAGCTCATTCAAACCGTTCGAGTAGGGATCGCCCAGCGGGACGGCGAGGACCTTTTCGTCGGCCACGCCTGAGTCCACCAGGTGAAACAGGCCGATTGGCCGGGTGTCCACCA
>DATBSM010000285.1:0-5440 GCA_036559785.1 Gemmatimonadales bacterium | reverse complement strand
GGCACGCTCGCCTTCGCGTTCCGCGCGATCCCCTACGAAGTCAAGTCGGTCCGGGAGCTCCATCTGCCGGCGGTACTGGAGGAGATTGCCCTCCGTCCCCGCGGCTTGGTGCTGATTACCGGGATCACCGGCTCAGGCAAGTCGACCGCCCTCGCGTCGATGATCAACCACGTCAACCAGAACCGCCGGGTCAACGTCATCACCATCGAAGACCCGATCGAGTTCCTCCATCGCGATGTGCAGTCGAACATCTCGCAGCGTGAAGTGGGCAACGACACCCTGTCCTTCGGCTCGGCGCTCCGGCACGTGCTGCGGCAGGACCCCGACGTCATCCTGGTCGGTGAGATCCGCGACGTCGAGACGCTGGACACCGCGCTCAAGGCCGCCGATACCGGCCACCTCGTCTTCTCGACGCTGCACACGACCGACGCGACTCAGACGATCAGCCGCATCCTGTCGTTCTATCCGCCTCACCAGCACCACGAGGTGCGGATGCTGCTCGCGACCGCGTTGCAGGCCGTAGTGTCCCTCCGCCTGGTCCCCCGCGCCGACGGCCGGGGACGCGTGCCGGCCGCGGAAGTCCTCATCAATACCGCCACCGTCGCCGACAACATCCGGGATATCGACAAGGCGCTGCACATTCCTGACCTCATCGCCGGAGGATCGGTGTCCTACGGCATGCAGACGTTCGACCAGTCGCTGATGAAGTGGTACAAGGAGGGTACCATCTCCTACGAGAGCGCGCTGTTCTATTCCACCAACCCGAACGAGCTGGCCCTTCGGGTGTCGGGAGTCGACTCGGCGTCGGATCGAAAGTTCGACGAGATGCCCAGCGACTCGGCCAAGTCGCAGCCTCTGGACCTGACGCCTTAAATGTTCAAGAAGGTGCTCATCGCAAACCGCGGGGAGATTGCCCTGCGGGTCATACGCGCATGCCGCGAGCTCGGCGTCCAGACGGTTGCCGTCTACAGCGAGGCCGACCGCGAGTCGCTCCACGTTCGCTTTGCTGACGACGACGTCTGTATCGGCCCGCCGCCGAGCCGCAGCTCCTACCTCAAGATCCCCAACATCATTGCCGCCGCCGAGATCACCGGCGCCGACGCCATCCATCCGGGCTACGGCTTTCTGGCGGAAAACGCAGAGTTCGCCGATACCTGCAAGGCCTCGAACATCACATTCATCGGGCCCACCGGAGATCAGATCCGGCAGATGGGCGACAAGGCCACGGCGCGTCGCTTGGCCAAGGAAGCCGGAGTCCCGACGGTTCCCGGCACCGCCGGCACGATCGAGGACGTGGATGAAGCGATGGCCGCGGCCAACGAGATCGGCTTCCCGGTCATCATCAAGGCCACCGCGGGCGGCGGCGGGAAAGGCATGCGTATCGCGCCCGACGCCGACCAGTTCCCTCAGCTCTTCGGACTGGCCCAGAACGAGGCGCTATCTGCGTTCGGGAATGGTGCGGTGTATGTCGAGAGGTATCTGGAGCACCCCCGCCACGTCGAGATTCAGGTGATGGGGGACAACCGCGGCAAGGTGGTGCACATGGGCGAGCGCGACTGCTCTGTTCAGCGACGCCATCAGAAGCTGATCGAAGAGAGCCCCAGTCCGGCCCTGACCGATGAGCTGCGGGAGCAGATGGGGCGGGCGGCCGTGGCGCTGGCCTCCAACATCGGCTACAGCGGCGCGGGAACCATCGAGTTCCTGCTCGATCCCGAGGGGAAGTTCTACTTCATGGAGATGAACACCAGAATTCAGGTGGAGCATCCCGTGACGGAAATGGTCACCAGCTTCGACATCGTCAAGGAACAAATCAAGGTGGCGTCCGGCGAACCGGTCAGCTTCCAGGGCGACGGCAGGCGGCTGCGGGGCCACGCCATCGAGTGCCGTATCAACGCCGAGGATCCCTACCGGAACTTTCAACCCTCGCCGGGGCTGATCACAGCCTACCATCCTCCGGGCGGCCCCGGGGTTCGGGTGGACACCCACGTGTATGCCGGGTATGCCGTGCCCCCGTACTACGACTCGCTGCTCGCAAAAGTGATCGTGCACGGGAACGGAAGGGAAGAGGCGCTGAGCCGTATGGGCCAGGCGCTGGACAGCTTCATCCTCGAAGGGGTCACCACCACCATCCCTTTCCTCGCGCGGGTGATCCGGCATCCGGACTTCGTGTCGGGCAAGGTTGACACGAGATTTCTGGAGCGGGAATCCCACCTGCTCCGGCCCGAGACATGAGGATCGACGTAGCCTTTGCCCCCGCGGCAATGACCCAGGCCGACGTTCACGGCCGGGTGGTGTTCGTCATCGACATCCTCCGGGCAACGACCGCCATGTGCGCCGCGCTCCACCACGGGGCCAGAGCCATCATCCCGGTGTCCTCCGCCGAGGAGGCGCTACGACTGGCGCAGACGATCGGGAGCGCCGACGTACTGCTCGCGGGGGAGCGACACTGTGTCCGGATTCCCGGATTTCACCTCGGCAATAGTCCGCTCGAGATGAGCGAGAGCGCCGTCCGGGGAAAGACAATCATTCTGACCACCACCAACGGGACCGATGCGCTCCTGGCCTGCCATGCCGCAGCGACTGTGTTTCCCACCGCCGCGGCCAATCTGTCCCTTGCCGCAGAGCGAGGCCGCGAGGCGGTGGATGCGGACCAGTCGGTCCTCATCGTATGCGCCGGCCGCAAGGGCGACTTTGCCCTCGATGACGCCTACTGCGCCGGACGCCTGCTGGCGGCGATCTTTGAGTCCGCCAAGCCCCGCCGCGAGCTCAACGATGCCGGGCTGGCCAGCCTGGACCTGGTTCGCCGCTACGGCGACCGGTGGGAGCGTCCACTGCTCTACAGTCGGTCTGGCCGCGAGCTGGTGAGGCTCGGCTTCCGCGCCGACGTCGGCGATGCCGCTCGTCTCGATGCCTATCCGGTGCTGGGGCAGTTCCACGAACGCCGGGTCACGCTGGTTCCGGTTCACGCATGAGCGCCGATTCCCGTCGGAGGCTGGGCGCGGTCACGGCGCTGGTGCTCGGCCTCTTCGTAGGACTCACCCTGCTGCCACTCCCCCTCACCGGCCCTGTGGGTCGTACCATCGGGCATGAGCTCTGGCAGATTCTCGGCGCCGGTGCGCTCGGAATCCCGCTGCTTGGTGTCGGGCTTGCCATGGCAGGGTTCGATCGCCTCGGCAAACTGGATATGAAGCGCTCGGCCATCCTCATTACTGGTCTGAGCGTGCTCTTCCCTTACCTCATCGGGGTGCTGACCGGCGTGGGCCGTATCGATCTCGACCCCGATATCGGGGGGCGAGGGTTCGCTGCCTCTGTCGTTGGTACGCTGCCCGGATTTTTTGCCGATATCATCTCGGGTAAGGTCGGACAGGTGGGTGCGGTGCTGGTCGGGTTTCTCGCGCTGTCAGCACTGACCCTGGCCACCTTCGCCTGGCATCCGCTCCAGAGGCTGGAACGTGGGAGCGAGGGAGCGACGGAAGAAGGGAACGCCGGAACGCCTGAACGAGCGAAACGGAAGCGTGAGCCGCTAAACGAACCGGCGGATGCTGCCGTTCCGTCCTTCCCTCGTGCCCTCGTTCCGGCATCCGCTCCCTCGCCCGAGCCCCGGCCGGGAAAACCGAAGAAGCCCAAGGTCACCGCCAAGAGCGGCAGCGCCCCGGTTGATGAAGAGTCCGATCTGCCGCCCATCGAGTTACTCACCCCCCCCTCACAGCAAGACGTCGACGCCGGTGAGGCCCAGTTGGACAAGCTGGGGCTGTCGCTGATCGAGACGCTGCGGACCTTCAAGGTGGAAGGTCGAGCGGGACCGCGAACGACCGGCCCGGTCGTGACTCAGTTCGAGGTGGTGCCTGCGCCGGGGGTCAAGGCCGGGAGGATCGGGGCGCTCGCAGACGACCTGGCCATTGCCATGAGGGTCCCCTCGGTGCGGGTGGCGCCGATCCCCGGCAAGGGTGCGGTCGGTGTCGAGATCCCCAATCCCATCGCCCGGATTGTGACCCTGCGCGAGTTGTTCGAGACGCCAGACTGGGAGGGCCGCCGCGCGGTCCTGCCCATTGCCCTGGGACACGATCTGGAGGGGAAGCCGGTCATCGCCGACCTCACCAAGATGCCGCACCTTCTGATCGCGGGGGCCACGGGGACAGGAAAGTCGGTCACGATCAATACCATCATCACCAGTTTGATCTATCGGTACACGCAGAAAGAGCTGCGCCTTCTGATGATCGATCCGAAGATGGTGGAGCTGTCGATGTACAACGCGCTTCCCCATATGCGGCACAGGGTGGTCACCAACAATCACGACGCCGCGACCGTGCTCAAGTGGGCCGTCTTCGAGATGCAGCGCCGCTACGAGCTGCTCCAGGCCAACGGGGCGCGCAACATCGCCGATTTCAACCGCAAGGTCGAGGAAGGCAAGCCCCTCCGAAACCCGCCCCGGCCGAAGCCGACCCTCGCTACGGTCAATGCCGAGGCCCCGGACACGCCTCCGGAGCCGCCGGTAGACGAGGTCTATGGTGAGGGGATCCTGCCCTTCATCGTCATGGTCATCGACGAGCTGGCCGACCTCATGATGACGGTCCAGGCCGAGGTGGAGACCCCGCTTGCCATCCTGGCGCAGAAGGCGCGGGCCATCGGTATCCATCTGATCCTGGCGACCCAGCGACCGTCGGTGAACGTGATCACCGGACTCATCAAAGCGAACTTCCCGAGCCGGATCGCATTTCGGGTGGCCTCCAAGGTCGATAGCCGCACCATCCTGGATCAGAATGGGGCCGAGGCCCTGCTGGGGAACGGTGACATGCTCTTTCTTCCGCCCGGTAAGAGCGAGCCGATGCGGTTGCAGGGCGCCTACATCGCCACCGACGAGTCGGAGCGGGTGACCGAGTGGTACGTCGCCCGCCGGGCCGCACGCCGGGTGGCGCAGGAGACGGCGGCCCAGGAGGCCGACATCCTGGAGCTGGTTCGGGCCCAGGAGGGTGAGACCGAAGCGGGCGCAGCCGCGGACGAAGGGGATCGGGATGCACTGTTCCGCGAGGCTGCAGAGGCGTGTATCCAGAACCAGGGTGGTTCCACCTCGCTGCTTCAGCGGCGGCTGCGGATCGGCTATGGACGGGCGGCCCGCATCATCGACCAGCTGCACTACGCCGGAATCCTGGGTCCACCCGATGGCAGCAAGCCCCGCGACGTGCTGGTTGGTTTCGATCAGCTGGACGAATACTGCGGGTAGCGGGAAAGACGGGAAGGGCAGGAAGGAGGGGAAAGCGTTGTCATCCCCGACGCAGGCATGGATCCCAAACCATTCGAGTCCGAGGTCCTCCCCCTTCCCACCCTCCCTTCCTACCGATCCTCCCCGTCCTTCCCGTCCTTCCCGTCCTTCCCGTCCTTCCCGTCCTTCCCCTCCTTCCCGTAACGTTTTCTCCCCTCAGGCAACTAGCAAATAGGTCGG
>DATBSM010000284.1:0-16643 GCA_036559785.1 Gemmatimonadales bacterium | reverse complement strand
TTTCGGGGCTATGGCTCAGGAATTTCTGGTGGTGCGCGGCGCCCGCGAACACAACCTCAAGAATATTTCCGTCTCGATCCCCCGGAATCAGCTCACCGTAATCACCGGGCTCTCCGGTTCGGGGAAGTCGTCGCTCGCATTCGATACGATCTACGCGGAAGGCCAGCGGCGGTACGTCGAGTCGCTGTCGGCGTACGCACGCCAGTTTCTCGGCCTGATGGAAAAGCCCGATGTCGATGCCATCGAGGGCCTCTCCCCCGCCATCTCCATCGAGCAGAAGACTACCGGACAGAACCCCCGCTCCACGGTGGGCACTGTCACCGAGATCTATGACTATCTGCGTCTGCTCTGGGCCCGGGTGGGAGTGCCTCACTGTCCCAACGACGGCAGCCCGGTCACCCGTCAGAGTTCAGCCCAGATCGTAGACACCCTCCTCGGCTGGCCGGAGGAGACTCGCATCGAAGTGCTGGCTCCCCTGGTCCGGGGGCGGAAGGGCGAGTTCCGCGACCTGCTGGAGGACGTGCGCAAGCGTGGCTTCGTGCGGGTGCGAATCGACGGTCAGACCTACGATCTCGGCTCGCTGCCAACGCTGAACCGCCGCCAGAATCACGACATCGAAATCGTGGTGGATCGTTTGGTGGTGCGTGCTGCGGACCGCAGCCGACTGAACGATTCTATCGAGACGGCGCTCAAGACGGCGGATGGGTTGGTGGAGGTGGTGAGGTACGAGGGGCAGGGGGGCAGTGGGGCAGCGGGGCAGTCAACAGTGTTTTCGGAGCGGTTTGCGTGCCCGGTGTGCGGACTGTCCTTTCCCGAGCTGGAGCCGCGGCAGTTCTCCTTCAACTCGCCGTTCGGCGTCTGCCCGGACTGTCATGGCCTCGGCACCCGGCGCGACGTCAATGCCGACCTGGTGCTCGGCGATCCCAGCATCTCGATCCTGGAAGGCGTCATCCTCCCCTGGGGGGAGCCGAGCGGGTACCTGCGCAAGGTGGTGCTGCCGACGTTGGCGAAGGCGTTCAAGTTCGACCTCAACTCGCCGTGGGGCCAGCACAGCGAGCCGGCCAAGCAAGCCATCCTGCACGGCGCGCCGGGCCGCTTCAAGTTCCAGACCGATGGGGCGCGAGGCAGAGACGAGTACGAGACCGATTGGGAGGGCGTGCTGAAGAACATCGAGCGGCGCTATCGCGAGTCCACCAGCGATGGGGTCCGCGCCTCGCTCGAAGAGTTCATGATCGAGCAGCCCTGTCAGACCTGCGGAGGAAAGCGCCTGAAGCCCGAGAGTCTGTCGGTGCTGGTCAACGGCTCGAGCATCGGCGACGTAGTGGACCTTCCGGTCGAGCGGGCCATTGAATTCTTCGACAGAATCCCGCTGCGCGCAAGCCGGGCGTCGGCGGCCAACGGACGGCCGGGCCTCGATCCGGACATTGCGGGTCCCATCCTGAAGGAAGTGGTGGACCGCCTCCGCTTCCTGCGCGATGTCGGTCTCGAATATCTGACGCTCGGCCGGGCCGCGACCTCCCTGTCCGGGGGCGAGACTCAGCGGATCAGGCTTGCCACCCAGATCGGCTCGCGGCTGGTCGGCGTGCTCTACATTCTGGACGAGCCGAGCATTGGCCTGCATCAGCGGGACAACGAGCGCCTGCTCGCCACCCTGCGTGGTCTACGCGATCTGGGCAACACGGTGATCGTGGTCGAGCACGACGCGGAGACCATCCAGGCGGCCGACCACGTGATCGATCTGGGGCCCCGCGCCGGACGCTTTGGGGGCGAGGTGGTGGCCGAGGGGACCGTCGAGGATATTCGGAGTCATCCGGACTCGCTGACTGGCCGCTATCTGCGGGACGAGCTGCGGATTCCCGTGCCTGCGGGGAGGCGAGAGGCCGCGCCGCAGCACCGGCTCCGCGTGATCGGCGCGAGAGCCAACAATCTGAAAGATCTTACCATCGAGATCCCGCTGGGCCTTTTCGTTGCGGTCACCGGCGTCTCCGGCTCGGGCAAATCCACCCTGGTAACGGACATTCTGTATCAGGCGCTGGCACGTCACTTCTACCGTGCCAAGGTGGTACCAGGCGCGCACACCCGCATCGAAGGGCTCGACCGGATCGACAAGGTCATCGACATCGATCAGAGTCCCATTGGTCGTACGCCGCGCTCCAATCCGGCGACATATACCGGGCTGTTCACCCCGATCCGCGAGCTCTTCACCCAGCTGCCCGACGCCAAGCTGCGCGGCTACGGACCAGGCCGCTTCTCTTTCAACGTGAAGGGGGGACGCTGCGAAGCCTGCCAGGGTGATGGGCTGGTGAAGATCGAGATGCACTTTCTGCCCGACGTGTACGTGCCCTGCGAGGTCTGCAAAGGCCGCCGGTACAATCGCGAGACGCTCGAGGTCCGCTACAAGGGGCGCAGTATCGCGGATGTGCTGGACCTTACCGTCGAGGACGCCCTGGAGTTCTTCGCCAATCAGCGCAGGATCGCGGAGAAACTGGAGCTGCTGAACGACGTAGGGCTGGGATACATCCACCTGGGACAGGCGGCCACGACGTTATCCGGCGGAGAGGCTCAGCGGGTCAAGCTCGCCACCGAGCTGTCCAAGCGAGACACCGGCAGGACGCTGTACATCCTCGACGAGCCCACCACGGGCCTCCACTTCGAGGATGTCCGCCTGCTGCTCGACGTGTTGCACCGCCTGGTGGACAAGGGCAACAGCATCGTCGTCATCGAGCACAATCTTGACGTGATCAAGACCGCCGACTGGATCATCGACCTGGGGCCGGCGGGCGGCGAGCGCGGAGGGCAGGTGGTGGCGGCGGGAACGCCGGAGGATGTGGCCGAGGCCGAGGGCAGTTACACGGGCCAGTTTCTACAAAAAGCGTTAACAGTAAACAGCGAACGGTAAACGGGCCGCACCACCCCGGTTCCCTCTTTACCCTTCACCGTTCACGCCTTTGTGGGCCCAAAGGTTGGACTTTTGGCCGAGGGATCGACCTTCAGCCAGATCCACATTCCCGACAGCCCGTGACCCGGTACGCCGCAGAAGATTCGGTAGGTACCGGTCTCCGGCATGGGAAAGCGCATGACGTCTCCCGCTTCCTGCGGCAGGCCTTCGAGGACCTTGTTGGTGTAGGCGCGGGGTATCGCGGGGTCGGTGGCCGCGTTGGGGATCGGTCCATCGCCGGAGATGACGATGGCGCTGTGCGGAGTCCCGTCCTTGTTAACGAAGTTGATCACCATGTTCGCCTTGGGTGGCACCGCCAGGGTGCCCCCGCCATTGCGATAGCCATTGAAGGTGAACGGCCCGGCGAGGAGCTCGAAGGTCACGGTGTTGGTCGCCGCGTCATACGAAAGCGTCTTGTTCTGGCTTGCAGGGGCCACTGAATCGCGGGGCGACGAGGGTGGCTTCGCCACCGGATCCATTGACGGCTTAGGCAGCGGGATTCGCTTGGCTTTTGGCTTCACTGGGGCGACTGGCGCCGGCGTGTCCACCCTCGCCAGCGGGGGGCCCGCGGTATCGGCACGGGGTGTCGTGGTGTCGGGGAGTGCCGGGCTTTCGATGCTGGAGGAGGCAACGACAGGCCGTTCGCGGTCATCCTTGGTGCAACCGCCAAGGGCAAGGCCGGCCACCATGCCGCTGATGAGGGCAAAAATCGGCGGGGCGGAACGCGAGCGGACCATGTATATGTCGCCTGTCGAATGAGTGATATAATCCACCGCGCCGGCGAATCAACTCTCGACGGGCGACGTCATGAAGGAATAGCCCGGGGAGGCTTCCCGTGGCAACGCCGGATTTTTGCCTAAATCAGGGCTCGCCACCACCCTTACCAGCGGACTTTCCCTGTGAACCGATTCGCTTTTGCTTGCATCGGTCTTCTCACTCTAGCGGTGCCTGTCCAGGCACAGCGTGCGGATTCCAGCCTCCTATCGGTCCAGCGGATCTATGGCACCCGGGAGTTTCGGAGCCAGAGCTTCGGGCCCGCGCGCTGGCTGGGGGACGGCTCCTCCTACACGACGCTGGAGGAGTCGGAAGCCGATAAGGGCCAAAACCTGGTTCGCTACGACTCCGAGCGCGGGGGCCGTGCGGTCCTGGTTGCGGCCCGGCAGTTCATCCCCCAGGGTGACAGCGTGCCGCTGCAGGTCCAGGAATATGCCTGGTCGCCGGACACCAAGATGCTGCTGATCTTCACCAACACGCAGCCGGTCTGGCGCCTGAACACGCGGGGAGACTATTGGGTGCTGGATCGGGCCAGTGGCCGGCTGCGCCAGCTCGGCGGCAGCGAGGCCAAACCGTCCACCCTGATGTTCGCCAAGTTCTCTCCCGATGGCCGGAAGGTTGCCTATGTCCGGGAGAACAATCTGTATGTGGAAGATCTGGCGAGTGGCGCCGTCACCCCACTCACCACCGACGGCTCCCGAGTCATCATCAACGGCACCTTCGACTGGGTCTATGAAGAAGAGTTGATGAACTATTACGCCGACGGTTGGCGGTGGAGCCCGGATGGCCAGAGCATCGCCTATTGGCAGCTCAACGCCGACCAGGTGCGGGACTTCAACCTCATCAACAACACCGACTCGCTCTACTCCAAAGTCATCCCGATTCAGTACCCCAAGGCGGGAGAAGCCAACTCCGCGGCGAGAGTGGGTATCGTAGGCGCTGACGGCGGACCGACTCGCTGGCTGGAGACCGAGGGGGATCCCCGAAGCCACTACATCGCGAGGATGGAGTGGGCGGCCAACTCGAACGAAGTAATGTTGCAGCGGCTCAACCGGCTGCAGAACACCAACGAAGTCATGCTGGGCGACGCGCGCACCGGAAAGGTCCGTACGGTGTTGACGGAGCGGGACAGCACCTGGGTGGACCTGGCGGACAACGTCACCTGGCTGAATGGTGGGAAGAGCTTCACCTGGGTTAGCGAGCGGGACGGCTGGAACCATGTCTATCTCGCCTCGCGGGATGGCAAGTCGATCCGGCTGGTGACGCGGGGATCCTTCGACGTGGTGAAGGTGCTGGGCACCGATGAGCGGGGCGGCTGGGTCTATTATGTCGCTTCGCCCGACCAGCCCTGGCAGCGCTATTTGTATCGCTCCCGGCTCGACGGTCGAGGCTCGCCGGAGCGGCTGTCGCCAAGTGCCGACGCGGGCACGCATGCCTATGACGTTGCTCCCAACTTCCGCTACGCGCTGGAGACGTTTTCCAGTTACGGCCAGCCGCCCGTGGTTCGGCTGACCCGCTTACCCGGGCATCAGATTGTCCGGACCTTGATCGACAACGCAGGACTGCGCGCCCGGCTGGCCACACTTCGGAAAGGGACCGTCGAGTTCTTCACCATCCCACTGGAGAGCGGCGTCAAGCTGCCGGCCTTCCTGATGAAGCCGGCGGATTTCGACTCTACCCGGAAGTACCCACTGCTCCTCCATGTGTATGGTGGGCCGGGGAACTCCACGGTGAACGACGCCTGGGGCTCATACTATCTCTGGCACCTGCTGCTCACCCAGCAGGGCTATATCGTAGCCAGCGTCGACAACCGGGGCACTCCCGCCCCGTTGGGCCGTACCTGGCGCAAGTCCATCTATGGACAGTTGGGTGTACTCGAAACCCAGGATCAGGCGGCGGCCGCCCGCACGCTGGCGCAGCGGTCGTATGTGGATCCCAGCCGGGTCGGAATCTGGGGCTGGAGCTACGGCGGTTTCATGACGCTCAACACGCTGTTTCAGTACCCGGACCTGTTCCGTACGGGCGTTGCCGTTTCTCCCGTCACGCACTGGACGCTGTATGACAACGTGTATACCGAGCGGTTCAACGGCTTGCCGGCGGAGAATAAGGCGGGCTACGACCGCGGGTCCCCGCTGACCTACGTGAACGGACTGAAGGGAAACCTGTTGTTGGTGCATGGCGGGGGCGACGACAACGTGCATTTCCAGAACAGTGAGGTCCTGATCAACGCCCTGGTGGCCGCCAACAAGCCGTTCACCCTGATGGAGTACCCGAACCGGACCCACTGCGTTTGCCAGGGGAAGAACACCCAGCTCCATCTGTTCGAGCTGATTACCCGGTACCTCGACCAGAACCTCAAGACGGTCCCGCGTCCGGCAGCTCCCGAGCGTGCCTCCGCCGGGGGCCGCTAGACCCAGGCACCGGGGTACTATCGCATAGCGAGGCCGGAGTCCCAGACCTAGATTATCAAACTCTAGCCACCGGGAGCTTCCGTGACCTACGAAGAAATCGTCAGCCTGCTGGGTTATGCGGGAGGACACGAGCAACCCGTTCGGATCACGACGACGGCCCGCACCGAAGTGGTCGGGATCCCGATGAGTGTGGACACCCACGTCACCGCCCACGAGGTCTACCTCAGGCCGGCTGGGAGCGATGACACCGAGATCGCGGTCTCTATCGCCGCCATCGAAACGGTTGAGCTGGTTTAGCGCCCCTCCGGTAGCCCCGAAGAGCGTCCGTTTCGTTGTGAAACAATACAACGAATCGGCCCGTAGGTCCGGGTCGAGGCAGCATGGGCTCCGCGCTGGGGTTCGGAAAGCGAACACGGAATGGACGTGGAAGGCATACTAGCCATTACCCTGATCTTTGGAGGAGGCACCCTCTTCCTCCTATCCATCAGCCCGGTCGGCAGGGCGCTGGCCGATCGCCTGCGCGGCCACGGCGCCGAGCCGATGCAGGATCCTGAGCTCCTCGCCGAAGTGGATGCCCTCCGGCAGGAGGTTGCGGACCTCCACGAGCGAGTGGATTTCGCCGAGCGTGTTCTGCTCAAGAGTCACGATCGCACCGAGTTGGGCAAGGGGGAGAGTGTCGGATGATGATGCTTCAAGTGCCCGCGCCGCCCGCGCCGCCGGTCCCGCCGCCGTTCGACCCGAACCTCATTTTCATGAACGACGGGGGTCCGCCGAATGTCCTACTGATAGTGATAGCCGCTCTCACGGCGATCACCATCATTCTGTGGCCTATTATGCGAGCCTTCGGGCGTCGCCTGGAAGGGAAGGGAAACGCGGACTCCTCCCTCCGGGCGGAAGTGGAGCAGCTGCACGCCAGCCTGGCCGAGATGGATGTCCTCCGGCAGGAGGTGGCGGAGCTCCACGAACGAGTCGATTTTGCGGAGCGGCTCCTGGCCCAGGCCCAGCAACCGGCGCGCCTCGGCGCACCGACCGACGAGGGAGGTCGATGACTGCACCGGGCGAGCTCGCCATGTTTCTCGCGATCGGAGCCGCGGCGGTTGGCTTGCTGTTCGGTCCGATCGGCTCGGCGCTCGCCCGCCGGCTCGCGGGTCGCCCCGAGCCGGGCGATGCCCATGCCGAGATCGAAGAGATACGCGCACGGGTGACAGACGAGGCGGACGACCTGAGAAACCGGTTGGCCGAGGTTGAGGAACGGTTAGATTTCGCCGAGCGGCTCCTCGCGCACGGCAGACAGGCAGACCAATTGCCAGCGGGAGAGCACCGATGATTACCCGAGAAGACATCCAGTCCTGGCTCGACCGGCTCGATGCGGGCGGTCTTGTCGTCAGCGAGGTCGAGCCCAACCTCTGGCTGGCCCGCACCATTGATGACGCTGAGGTCGTGGTCCACTATGCGCCGCCGGTGGTCATTCTCCGGGTCCGCGTGATGGAGCTGCCGGCCAGCGAGCCCCGCCGGGGCGAGCTCTTCCGCCAGCTACTGGAGTACAACGCGCGGGAGCTGGTCCACGGATCCTATGGCCTGGAAGGCAACCACGTCGTGCTCACCGACACGCTCGAGCTGGAGAACCTCGACTACAACGAGTTCGAGGCCAGCTTCGACTCGGTCACGCTGGCGTTGGCTTCGCACCTCAGCGCGCTCGCGCCCTACCGGGAAAGGTGAAGCGTCATGGGACTCTTTGATCGACTTTCCACCATGTTGAGGTCGAACATCAACGACCTCATCTCCCGGGCGGAAAACCCCGAGAAGATGCTGAATCAGCTGATCCTCGACATGAAGACCCAGCTGGCCAAGGCCAAGCAGCAGGTGGCCTCGGCCATCGCGGATGAGAAGAAGCTGCAGAGTGACGCCGAAGCCCTGAAGAAGCAGGCCGAAGACTGGGAACGGCGGGCGATGATGGCCGTGCAGGAAGGCCGGGACGACCTGGCCAAGCAGGCCCTGGGCCGGTACAACGAGCATCTCCAGTCGGCTCAACAACTGCACGAGACCTGGCTGCGCCACAAGGCCGAGACCGACAAGCTCAAGCTTTCGCTTCGGCAGCTCAACGACAAGATCGAAGAGGCCAAGCGCAAGAAGAACATTCTGGTCGCGCGCTCCAAGCGGGCCGAGGCCCAGCAGCGAATCCAGGAAACCATGTCGGGCCTCTCCGACAAGAGCGCCTTCGAATCGTTCGAACGGATGGCGGAGAAGATCGAGGCCACCGAGCGGAAAGCAATCGCCGCGGCCGAGCTGAATGAGGAGGTCTCCGGCGACCTGCTGGCCCGCCAGTTCGAGTCGCTGGAGTACAAGGGAAGCTCGGACCAGCAGCTGATGGAACTGAAGACTAAGATGGGCATCCTGAGTCCAGGCCGTGGGAAAGCCGACTCGAGGCAGCTGGGGGCCGGCCGGGAGGACGTGCGCGACGCCGAGCTGATCGAGGAGGGAGACGAAGGGAAGGCGCGTTGACCCAATCGGTGGAGGCAGAACGGCGGCGAGGGTTCCCAGTCGGGTGGGTTCTCCTCGCCGTAATTGTTGCGGCGCTGGCCATCCGCACCATCGACGTCCTGCTCGTCGTGTTTCTGGCCGTGATTCTCGCCATCTACCTGGATGCCGTCTCGGGATTCCTGCAGCGCCGGCTCGACGTCCCGGCCTCGGTGAGCCTTGGCGCGGCCCTGGTGCTCACCCTCGGCGCGCTGGTCGGAGTGGTATTCCTCATCGCTCCCCCGGTTACCAGCCAGGTGCAGGACTTCGCTGCCAACCTCCCGAAGTTCCTGAGCGATCTCGATCAGAGCATCAACCGCCTCTTCCGAAGCGTTCCCGTCCTCCGACGCGGCGTCACCGAAGGTGGATCGCCCGGACTGCTGGCTTCGTCGCTCAACGAGATATTCGGAGTTCTCCGGGGAGCCCTGGTTCCGTACCTCAAGGGAGGGGTCAAGCTCGTGGTCGAGGGAGTGAGCGTATTCGTCATGGCGCTCTACCTGGCCAGGAACCCGGGGATCTATCTCGATGGACTGGTGGCGCTGGTACCCCCGCCGCACAGGCGGCTGGCTCGCCTCATACTCGACGACCTCCGGGTGACGCTCAGGGCGTGGGTCGTCGGACAGATCATCGCGATGGTCCTCCTGGCCGCGCTCACGACGCTCGGACTCTGGTTGCTCGGCGTTCCTTACTTTCTGGCGTTTGGAGTGTTCGCGGGAGTAGCCGCCATCGTGCCGTTTTTCGGAACCCTCCTCTCGACCCTGGTCCCGGCGCTCTTTGCCCTCGGGGTCTTCGGCCTGCCCAGGGCGATGGCGGTGGCGGCGCTCGGCGTCGGAGTCCACCTCATCGAGGCCAACTTCGTCGCGCCCGTGGTAATGGAACGGCAGGTGAATCTTCCTCCGGTTATTACCATCGCGGGCGTGCTGCTCATCGGAAAGCTGTTCGGGTTGGCGGGCCTGATCATCGCCGTGCCCATCCTCGCGTTCGTGATGGTGCTGATCCGGCATATACTCCTGGGCGAGGTGTACGGGGATCCGATCAGCGAAGTCCAACCCAGCGGTACGGTCCCGGCGGACGCACCAACCACCATAACTACTCAGCCCGTTACCCCCTGACCTCATGACTTCTCCGCGCTTCCTGATTCTGGCCGACGGCGACTTCGGCCCGATGACGTCGAAGACCGCCAACTCCGTTATCCGCTACCTGCCCGAGCGCACGGTCGGCGTGCTCGACCGCCGTCTGGCCGGAAAGACCGCCCAGGACATCCTGGGATTTGGTGGGCAAATTCCTGTGGTAGGCTCGATGCGGGAGGGACTGACGCTCAGGCCCAGCGCCGTGCTGGTTGGGATCGCTCCGCAGGGCGGGCGGCTGCCGGAGGAGTGGGGCACCTGGCTGGCGGAGGCGCTCGATGGCGGCTGCGATCTCTGGAGCGGGCTGCACACCTTCCTGGGCGACGACCCATTGCTCGCGGCGAAGGCCAAGGCGGGCGGCCGACGGATATTCGATCTTCGGCGCCCTCCCGCCGATCTCCCGGTGGCATCAGGAGCGGCCAAGGCTGTCGACCCGTACGTGGTCCTCACCGTGGGTACGGACTGCAACGTCGGAAAGATGACGGCGCAGCTCCAGCTCGCCCGGGAACTCGACGCCGGGGGCCTTCGCACCCGATTTGTCCCGACCGGTCAGACCGGCATCATGATCGAAGGCTGGGGCATTGCGGTGGATGCCGTGATCTCCGACTTCGTCGCCGGCGCCGCCGAGCGACTGGTACTGCAGGGCGCCGAAGACGCGGACGTCGTGCTGGTCGAAGGGCAGGGGAGCATCAATCATCCCGGCTACTCTGCCGTCACCCTGGGCCTGCTACACGGCTCCTGTCCCGATGCCTTGATCCTGTGCCATCAAACCAGCCGGGAATACATCGGGGACTACCGCGAGGCGGCCTGGCTTCGGATTCCGCCGTTGAGCGAGTACATCCGATTGTATGAGACTATTGGCTCGGCCGTGCACCCGACCCGGGTCATAGGGATCTCGCTCAACACCTACGATCTCAGTGACGAAGCGGCGCGCCAGGCGTGTGAGGCGGCCACGCGGGAGACCGGACTGCCGGCTACCGATCCGGTCCGCTTCGATGCCTCGCCGTTGCTCGACGCGGTGCGGGAAGGCCGGCAGGCCTATCTGGCTTCCCGGCGGAACCTGACGGCGGGGGTGTCATTCTGAGCACGGCGAAGGGTCTCGGCTGGTATACCATTCGAGTTCCTCTGACCTGCATGCCTTCCTCCAGGCACTGGGCCAGTACTTCCTCAACTGACTGTTTCTCCACTGGAACCAGAAAGCCGTTGGGGATGCTTTGTAGATCGGGGAAGATTGCTTCCAGGCGATCCAGACCGGGTAGATAGGGCGTTGCTGTGGCAACCTGGAGTACGCGCCACCCGATGACCGTCTCCGAGGCCAGGACGACCGTGCGGTTCCCCTCGCGAACTGCAACCTCCAAGCACCGCCTCAACAGAAAACCGAGGTCGGCGCTGGCAAGCACCGAGCTGCCCGAATGGGCTGGAACCATATGTATGTGTAGCCGGGAAACGGCCCCTCGGATCCAGGCACCGATTTGGCCGGGCGGACGGCCGTGCCCGAGAAGCTCGCGCAGGGTAACATGGGGTGACAGTGGAAGGAGTGGTCCCTGGAACATCGGTCAGGATAGCCCCTGATCGGTCCAGCCGCGTCATCCTTTCCGTGCTCGCAGGATCAGAAGACCAGCCGCCTCTTCACCTTCCGCCTCCTCACTCACCGCCTTAACGTTAGGTTGGTTTCGACCGCTCATTCCTGTGCGGCCAACTTGTGTTATCTCCGGGAGTTACCGTGCAGTTGCTGCTCTCGCTCACTGACATTATCGATCGCCTGACCGAGATCCTGACGCTGGACCGCGAGGGCATCGTCCGGGGAACGTTCCGGGTCGTCGGCATCTGGATCCTGGCCTGGCTCGCGCTGCGAGTCATCAAGCTCACGGCGGAGCGGATCAAGAAGAGGGTGGACGACGGCGACGAGTCGGTCACCACCCTCAGGGAAAAACGCGGGCACACGATCTCCCAGCTGCTCTGGAGCGTGGGCCGGGTGGTCATCATTACGCTTGCCATCCTGCTCACGTTCAACGTGTTCATTAACATCGCCCCGATTCTGGCGGGCGCGGGAATCCTGGGGCTGGCCGTCTCCTTCGGAGCCCAGAGCCTGGTCAGAGACGTGATCTCGGGCTTCTTCTTCCTGGTCGAGGATCAATTTTCCGTGGGGGACGTGATCGAGGCGGCGGGCAAGAGCGGGGTGGTGGAGAAGATGACGCTCCGGGTGGTGGTGCTTCGCGATCTGGACGGGTCGCTGCACGTCATTCCAAACGGTGAGGTCAAGGTGCTCAGCAACAAGACCCGAGGCTGGTCCCGCGCCGTGGTCGACATCAGCGTGCCGCACACCGAGGATCTGGACCGGGCACTGGCAATCGTCCGGGACGAGTCCGCGCAGTTTTCGAGCGATCCGGTCTGGGAGTTACAGCTGGACGGGCCGGTCGAAGTGCTGGGGGTCGAGTCGCTGACCGACACTTCGGTCGTCATCCGCACCCTGCTGAAGACTCAGCCCGGCTCGCAGTGGGCCGTGGCGCGCGAGTTCCGCCGCCGGCTCAAGAATCGGTTCTCCCGCGAGACCATAGACTCACCCTACCAGGCGCGGCGAGTCCAGGTGACCGTTCACGCTGGCCAGGAGGCCGCGGGAATCGCGGCTGCCGCCAGTGCCGGAGCGGCCGCCTCATGACCTTTCGGCTCTACAACACGCTGACGAGACAAGTCGAGACGTTCGAGCCGCTCCAGGCGGGAAAGGTGTCGCTCTATACCTGCGGCCCCACGGTGTATAACTACGCTCACATCGGAAACTTCCGGACTTTCCTGTTCGAAGACCTGCTCCGGCGCTGGCTCGAGGCGAGTGGGTACGAGGTGTTCCACGTCATGAATCTCACCGACGTGGATGACAAAACGATCAACGGGGCCAACGCGGCCGGGGTGCCACTTCGTCAGTACGTCCAGCACTACATCGAGGCCTTCCACGAGGACCGCCGCTACCTGCAGATCAAGGACGCCTCGGTCTACCCCCGCGCCACCGATTTCATCCCGGCGATGATCCGGCTGGTGGAAGCCCTGCTGGCCAAGGGGGTGGCGTACAAGGGTGAAGACGGATCGGTCTACTTCGCCATCCGGAAGTTTCCGGCCTATGGCCGGCTGTCGCGGCTGGATACGAGGGAGCTCAAGGCGGGCGCAAGCGAACGGGTAACCAGCGACGAGTACACCAAAGAGGACGTGCGGGACTTCGCCATCTGGAAAGCGGCTCGGCCGGAGGATGAGAAGGTCGGGGCAGCATGGGACACTCCCTTCGGCCGAGGGCGGCCCGGATGGCACCTGGAGTGCTCCGCCATGGCGCTGGAGCTGATTGGGAAGCACTTCGGCACGGACGTGCTCGACATCCACGCCGGTGGCGTGGACCTCATCTTCCCGCATCACGAAGACGAGATTGCCCAGAGCTGCGCGGTCACCGGGAAGGACCTGTTTGCCCGCTATTGGGCGCACGGGGAATTCCTGAACATCCGGGGCGAGAAGATGTCCAAGCGGTTCGGGAACATCACCACGCCGCGCGATCTCAAGGAGGATGGCGTGGATGCGGGCGCCATTCGCCTGCTGATGTTTCAGACTCACTACCGCCAACAGCTGGATTTGACAGACGAGGGGCTGGCTGCGGCGCAAAAGGCTTCGAGCAGGCTGGGAGAGTTCCAGACGCGCTTGATCGCGAGCAAATCGGGCGCCGATTCGCCGCGCCTGGGTCAGGCCGCGGAGCGGCTTCGGCAGGACGTGACCGACGCGCTGAATGAGGACCTCAATGCACCGCGCGCAGTCGCGGCGATGTTCACGTTCATGAATGAGGCCAACGCGGCTCTCGACGCCCGCGAGCGAGCTGGCCCGGCTACTCTGTCAGCGTGGGAAGTGGTCGAAGAGGTACTGGGCGTCACCAGCCGGGGGACCGTCATAAACGTTCCTATGGGTGTGCTGACGGGGGAGGGCCAATCCTCCGAGGCGGCCGCGACCGCCTCGGAAACCCCACCCTCCGGATCTGATGAGGAGCTTCAGAAGGCCTGGGCGCTCCATTGGGCGCTCCGGCGTAAACAGGCCAAGACTGCCCGCGACTACCCTGAAGCCGACCGCATTCGCGGACTCCTTCGAGATGCGGGCTGGGAGGTCCGGGATGCCAAAGACGGCTCTGTGGAAGTCGTGCGCATTCGACGGGCCAGCTGAGTCGCCCGCCACTTGCTCTCCCATGGGAAAGTTGGTCTTTTTCGCCGGTCCAAGCTGACGTAGCTCAATTGGCAGAGCAGCTGATTTGTAATCAGCAGGTTAGGGGTTCGATTCCCCTCGTCAGCTCGTATCCCCTCGATCCTCGGTCGAGCAGCGCTCTGGCGGTGTCACTCGTGTGCGGGTGATGCCGCCTGCGTTCGAAATCCTCCCAGCGAGCGGGCATCCCGGAAAATCACAGGGGCTCTAGTCAGATAGCGGAGGACCATGGGCGGAGTGCAGGGCGATCCGGATGCAATCGTCATTGGCTCTGGACCTAATGGTCTGGTGGCCGGCAGCGTGCTCGCCCGGGCGGGCCTCAGCGTGCTCGTGCTGGAGGCCAACGAGACGCGGGCCGGCGGAGCCGTCGGGTCGGAGGCGGCGACCCGCCCGGGGTTCGTGCACGATGTCGGTGCGGCGTTCTTTCCCTGGGCCAAGCTCAGCCGTGCCTTCCAAAGCCTGCCGCTCGAGGAGCACGGCCTCCGGTGGCGCCGAGGGACCTTCGACAGCTGCCATCCAGCGCCCGACGGCAGCTACGCCAGCATTGCGGGGGACCATGACGTCACCGCAGTGCACTTCGGCAATGCAGTTGACGGCGAGCGTTGGCGGAAGATTGCCCGCTGGTATGGCTCGATCGAACCCCAGGTCGTCGGTATGCTCCTGGACGCCTTCCCCGCACTTGGCCCGACGGCTCGGGTGGGTCCGGTCAACCTGTCCCGCCTTGCCGGGGTATTCCTGTCGCGCGGCCGCGATCTCTCAGAGCGCTGGTTCACCAGTCCCGCCGCCAGGCGCGTGCTGCCCGGACTCGCGCTCCACGCCGACGTGGGCCCGGACGACCGGTTCGGAGCCGCGCTCGGCTTCATGCTCGGCATGGCGGCGGCAACCAGTGGGTACGTGGTACCCGAAGGGGGTGCCCGGTCGATCAGCGCGGCGCTCCTCGGATGTCTCGGCGCCTACGGTGGAAAGCTGCGGCTGGGGGGCCGGGTTGCGCGGGTGGTTGTGAGCGCTGGCCGGGCGCGGGCGGTTCGGCTCACCAACGGGGAAGAGATCGCGACACGGGTAGTTCTCGCCGACACCGACGTGGCTGCCCTTCTGCTTGACCTGGTCGAGCGCGAGCACGTGCCCAACCGAGTCGTCCGGTTCATGGAGCACTACCCGCGCGGCTGGGGGACCTTCAAGGTGGACTGGGCGCTTGACGGCCCGGTACCCTGGTCGGTCGCGACCGCCAGGGAAAGCGCCGTGGTCCACGCCGGCGACAGCCTCGACGATCTCTCGCGGTTTACCGCCCAGGTTCGCGGCGGTGAGTTGCCCGACAACCCCTATCTCGTCATCGGGCAGCAGAGTCTTCTCGACCCGTCGCGGGCTCCGCCAGGCTGCCACACGCTATGGGCCTACTCGCGGGTGCCGCCGGTGGTGCATGGAGGCTGGGGTACCCAGGCCGAAAGGTTCGGCGATCGCATCGATGCCCGCATCGAGGCTCTCGCCCCTGGCTTCCGTGCCCGGATTCTGGCCCGGAGGGTTGTCTCACCTGACGAGCTACACATGATGGATGCCAACCTGGTTGGTGGAGACCTCGGCGGGGGATCGAACGCGTGGAATCGGCAACTCCTCTTTCGGCCGCTCTTCCCGTACTTTCGCTACCGCATGCCCGTTAAAGGCCTCTATCTGTGCTCCAGCTATGCCCATCCCGGTGCCGGGGTGCACGGGATGTGTGGCTACAATGCCGCGGAACGGGTGCTCAAGGATCTCCGTTAGGCCATCTTTCCCGAAGCCAGGTTTGGCGTAAGACTTGCTAAATTCGCCGCCCCCAGGCGAATACGTTCAACCCCTGCTGGTACTCAGAACCGGGAAGCTCCGCATGCGGCAATCCAAAGTCTGGATTTCAATCGGGATCCTCGTTGTCATCGGGCTCCACGCGGTGCCCGTTCTGAGTGCGGGACTGCGCAAGCAGATGTGGCCCTTTCTGGATTGGGGGATGTACAAGGACTCCCGGGCTCCAGGCCCTATCCAGGTCAAGAAAAAGCGCATCTTTGCGGTGACTCAGACCGGTCAGAAGGAACGAGTGACTCCGGACCTCCTCGGGTCGACCGGATATGGCCTGCACGCACTATACGAAGTTCCGTTGTTGCGAAACGACTCCGCCGCAGCGCAGGACCTGTTCAGGCGGCTCAACTTCCAGAGGCAGGATCCGTTTGTTGAGCTTCGCGTGGAGAGCGAGACGTACACGGTGAGCGATACAGGGGTCGTCAAGCAGGACAATCCGGTCATTACGTACCGGCCAGCCCCTTCACCCCCGAGATGAGGTTACCCGTGCAGCGATGGATCGATCGTTGGAATGCGTACTGGTTCCCCGAAACCAGCACGCTCTATCTGTCCATTACCCGGATTGTCATGGTAGCCACCCAGCTATTCTGGCTTTCCAGGCCGCTCCAAGATCACCTCATCCTGATCGAGAAGAACACGGAGTTCATCAACCCCCAGCTCCTCATCAGTGCCATTGCCGCGATTGTCCCGCGCGACCTGTTGTTCTCAACGTCCGGTTTCACGGTCTTCTATTGGGTGGTTTGGGTAGCTGGGCTTTGCGCCCTGGTGGGGCTGTTTACCCGCGTATCCCTCTTCGTTTTCGCGCTGGGCACCTGGATCCTCATCGCCCAT
>DATBSM010000283.1:0-4212 GCA_036559785.1 Gemmatimonadales bacterium | reverse complement strand
GCCGGTTGCGGCACCCGGCGTCAGCAGGTTCTGAGTGAGCACGGTGGTGAGGATGACCGCCACCGGGTCGTTGATGCCGGACTCGACCTCGAGCGTCACGCCGACGCGCCGTTTGAGCTGGAGCCCGCTCCCCCGGAGCACGGAGAACACGGCCGCGGCATCGGTGGAGGAGACCACCGCTCCGAGGAGCAGCGCCTCCGGCCACCCCAGGCCGAGGTAGTGCGCCCCGACCGCCAGCACAGTGGCAGTGCCCGCGACGCCAACCGTAGCGAGGACGCCGGCCGGCCCCGCCGCCCGTCGCACGGCGTTCAGCGGGGTGTTGAGGCCGCCGTCGAACAGGATCAGCGCGAGCGCCAGCACGCCGATGCGAAACGCGAACCGGTAGTCGTTGAACTCGATGCCACCGATCCCCTCCGACCCGGCCAGCATCCCCACACCGAGAAACAGCAGGGCGATGGGCACGCCGAAGCGCTGCGACGCGCGGCTGAACAGCACGCTGATGCCGAGCAGCAGGCCGCAGGTCGCGAGCAGGAGTGCGGTGGCTTCGGGCTCGTGAGGGGTCATGAGAGGGCTATTGGCTATTGGCTGTTGGCTGTTGGCTATAAGCTGTAAGCTATTAGCTCTTGGCTGTGCCGGTGACTAGAGCAGACCGCTGCAGACTTCGGATCCGCTCAGCTCGAGGAGTAGCCAATAGCCAATAGCCAATAGCCAATAGCCAATAGCCGACATCCTGCCCATCTTGCGTCCATGTTCAACGAGAATCTAGCCGGAGCGCTGGCGCTGATTGGGATCGTCATCCTGGTGGCGTCCCTGCTTTCGGGCGTCATCGAGCGGAGCGGGCTGCCGCAGGTCGGGATCTTCCTGGTCCTCGGCCTCCTGCTCGGCCCCTACGGACTCGGGCTGATCAACCTCACGCTCGAGTCGCCCACACTCCAGATCATCGCCACCCTGGCACTGGTGTTGGTGCTGTTCAGCGACGCGATCGCGATGGACATGGGCGAGGTCGGCCGACAGCGCCGTCTCGCCCTGCTGGTGCTTGGCCCCGGGACTCTCATTCCCGCCGCGCTCATCGGGCTGGCCGGTCACCTGCTGCTCGGCCTCTCCTGGCTGGAGGCGATCATCCTGGGGGCGGCGCTGGCCTCGACCGACCCGGTGCTGCTGCGCAATCTGCTGCGCCGGCCCAGCCTCCCGCCAACGGCACGGGTGGCGCTCCGGCTGGAGACCGGCATGAACGACGTGGTGTTGCTGCCGATCGTCGTGCTGGGCATCATCGCCGTTCAATCCGGGGGATCGATGGAACCGGTCGAGTTCGGCCGCCATGCCCTGGGCCTCTTTGTTCTGGGGCCCGCGTTCGGCGCCCTGGTGGGTTATATCGCCATCACGATGCTGGAGAAGATTCGTAGCCGGGTGGGAGTCCGGCGCGACTATGAATCGCTGTACGCGCTGGGGGTGGCATTCACCGCGTTCGCCGCGGCCGAGTTCGTAGGGGGGAGCGGCTTCGTGGCGGCATTCGCGGCGGGGATCGTGGTGGCGGTGATGGATGTGGAGCTGTGCGACTGCTTCCTCGACTACGGGCAGGCCACCGCGGAGATGTTCCTCCTGTTCACCTTCGTTGCATTCGGGTCCTGGCTCATCTGGAGCGGCTTCTCCGTGGCCGACGGCCGGACCCTGCTGTATGCGCTGGTGGCGCTCGGGGTCCGGACACTGGTACTCCTGCCGGTGCTCGCCCGGGCCGGGGTGGCCCAGCGCGACCGCCGGCTGATCGCCTGGTTCGGGCCCCGCGGTTTGAGCTCGCTCCTGTTGATCCTGCTGCCGGTGTTCGGCGGCATGCCCGGCAGCGCGCGTCTGTTCGAGATCACCTGTCTGGTCGTGCTGCTGTCGGTCCTGCTGCACGGCGCCGGCATCGCCGTGTTTCTCAGGAAGGACGCCGGTCCCAGCCCTCAGGTTACGACCGAGCCGCGTCCGGCCAAGGCACCCGTCGCCCCCGAAGCGCCGGTGCCTGAAAAGATCACCCTGACCGAGATGCGGGAGCTCCAGGAGGCGGGCGAGCCGGTGGTGCTGGCCGACGTCAGAACCGACCGGAGCTACGAGGCGGACAATCTCCAGGCCCAGGGCGCCATCCGGCTCCCGCCCGACGATGCGGTCCGCCGGGCTCGCGAGCTGGGGCTCGACCACCACGGCACGGTGGTTCTCTACTGTGCCTGACAGGACGAAGCCACAAGCGCCCGGGTGGCGCGAGAGCTTCGGACCGCGGGCTGGCCAAAGGCGCGCGCGCTGGTGGGCGGCTGGGATGCCTGGAAGAAGGAGGGCATGCCGGTAGTGCGGAGGAGCTAGTGGCTTGTGGCTAGTGGCTATTGGCTATTGGCTATTGGCTACTCCTTGAGCCATTCGGATAACCGCGAGGAACTGCATTGGTCATCGCCGCAGCCAATAGCCAATAGCCAATAGCCAATAGCCAGTAGCCAACAGCCTCCTGGCATAGCGGTTGCCTCATCTCCCGCCACAGAATCCCTGCTGATGTCGGTCCTGCCCAGAGCGGGGAAGCAATCAAAGTAGTCTAACCCGAGGTTACTTACCCGCTTGCGACCTGCGGCTCTTCCAAGGAGCCAGGCTCGCGGCCTCCTGGCGACGGAGATCCATCCATGCGCGTCCTGCAACTCGCAAAGCGTTCTGTGACCCTGTTGGCCGTGCTATCCTTTGCGCTTACCGGCTGCAGCGGCGACTCCGGCCCCGACGTGCCCTTCAATCCGGCCGGCACCTCGGCCGATCTGGAGGCGGTCAACGCTGCCTACGGGTCGTCTGCCTTTGTCAGCTTTTCGGCCATGAGCTACCTGTTCGACGGAGCCTTCACCGGGGCCCCACTGATCTCTTCCTCCGCGGCAGCCATAGACATCAAGGCGATGAACGCGGGCGGGATACGGGCCGGAGCGGTCCGGAGCGCGAAGCAGCTGGCCGGTATTCTGTCTGCCGGCAGACACAAGGCCTTCAGCGCTCCGCCCACGGGGATGGCGATTCCGGCAGAGGTTGCCGGCAAGACCTACGAATACAGCGGTGGGACCTACGTTCCGACCGACCGGACCGGGGCGCCGTCGAACGGCGTCCGCTTCCTTCTGTATGCGGTGGATCCGGTGACCTTTCAGCCGGTTGAGCCGCTGGTGGAAACCGGGTACGTGGACATTACCGACCTGAGCGCGGGCACTACCCAGTCCGTGCGGCTGGAGGTCGTCTCCGGAAACGTCACCTACATTGAATACACCGTTGCGGCCAACAACACGACCGGCAGTATCAGTGTGATTGGCTTCGTGAGCGATGGAACTCATCAGGCCAATCTGAACATCTCCGCCACCGTGAGCAGCAACGGTCTGACCCTGGTCTATGGTCTGGCTGTGCCCCAGCGCGATGTCTCCATCAATCTGAGGCTGACCGCCTCCGACATCGACGTCGAGAGTGGAATCATCGACATCGTCATCAGCATGAGCGGTCCTCACGGCACGGTGTCCATGACCGGGCAATTCACGGCCACGGGCGCCACCCTGACTGTCCGCACCGGTGGCACCACGTTCGCTACCATCACCGTAACCGGTACCGCGGAGCCGGTGATCACCGGCGCCGACGGCCAGCCGATCAGCGACGAGGACGCGGCGGCATTGGTGGGCATCTTCGAGCTCACGTCGCAGGCCTTCGGCGCCTTCGACCAGCTGCTCACGCCGGTCTCCTTCTTCCTCGCACCCGCCGCCTGATTCCGGGGCAGTACCATAAATGAGAAGGCCCGGCCACACCGGCCGGGCCTTCTTGTTTCCAGCGCCACACCGCTTACCCGCCGAGCCACGCCTTATTACCCAGGAGCTCCTGAACCAGGTCTCCACTGGTGCGGTCGGCGGCCTCGGCCGCAAAGTTGGTCACCAGCCGGTGGCGCAGCACCGCCGGCGCAACTGCGCGCACGTCATCGAGGTCGGCCATCGGCCGGCCGGCAATGGCGGCGCGGGCCTTGGCTCCGAGAACCAGATACTGCGACGCCCGGGGTCCCGCACCCCACTCCACGAACTCCTTCACGAAGGCGGGCGCCTCGCTTTCACCCGGACGGGTCATGCGGGCAAGGCTCACTGCGGCCCGGATGAGACCCCGGGACACCGGGATGCGGCGCACCAGCGCCTGCATGGCCAAGACCGCCTGCGCGTCCAGTACCGGATGGAGGCCGGCCCGGGCGGTGCC
>DATBSM010000282.1:0-4632 GCA_036559785.1 Gemmatimonadales bacterium | reverse complement strand
CGATAAGCCGGAGGAGTTCAATCGTTTTCTCGATGAGTTCTTAATAACCGTAAGCGGTAAGCAGTGAACGGTGAGCGGGGACGACTCATCAGATAACACACGCTCCTATGCAGCCCGCTTACCGCTTACCGCCCGCTCACGCTTTTGTTGTTCAGAAACTCATCCAGCATCCGATTAAACTCCTCCGGCTTGTCGAGCTGGATCCAGTGGCCGGTCCCTTCCACCACTCGGTGGGGGAAGCCCTTGCCCAGACGATGCAGGCTGAAGGGCATGTCATTGTCCGGCGTGACGATCGCCAGCTTAGGCCCACTGTACCGGGCAAGCGCCGGATCGGGATCAAACCGCATGATGTCCCGCAGCGCCTGAACGACTACTTCCCGCGGTGTCGCCTTGAGGTCGGTGAGCAACCGCGTTCGAACTACGCTGTCCGGTCCGCCGACAGTGGTCCAGTAAGCCTGGCTGGTACTGTCATAGCTCGACTCGAAGCCGCCGAGGTAGGCTTTTGCCTCGGCCGGAGGGATCTGTTTGCCATCACCGATCGGATCCAGTAGAACCAGCCCCGCCACGTGATCGGGGTGAGCACCAGCGTACGCCAACGCCGCTCCGCCACCCAGGCTGTGGCCCACCAGCACGAAACGGCCGAGCCCCAGCGTATCGACTACGGCGGCGATGTCACCGGCGATAGCCGCGATCGTGTAGTCGCTGTCCTTCGACGGCTCGGAACGGCCGTGACCACGGACGTCGAGCGCCACCGCCCGGCGACTTTGACGGAGATGCTCGAGCTGGTTCGACCAGTGGGTGGAGTTCCCCGCGAGCGAGTGCACGAACACCACCGGCGGGTTTCCACTGCCTCCATCATCAACGGCCAGCGCTCCCGCAGGACCCGCCACACGTGTAGTGCTCACATTTTTTTCTTCCCGCTCACGCTTTTCTCCTGCGACCAGGCTGGGCGCTGTTTGAGGATCCGGGCATACACCGGGCAGCTCGGGGCATGTGCGCCAGGCAGATATCCGATGCTCATCAGGAACTCGCCCACGATCTCTCCTCCGGTGAAGCGAAAGGTCTGCTTGAAGAGCTTTACCCACTCATCCTTACTGCGGGGATGGTGGGCGGCTAGCCAGCCGGCGAATGACCCGTGCGTGCGGCGGAGCTCCAGGATCCGGCGGGCGTTCTCGATGGCAGCGTCCACCTTCAGGCGGTTACGAATGATGCCTGGATCGGCGAGGAGGCGCGCGCGGTCCGCCTCGCCATACGCTGCTACTACCTCCAGGTCGAAGCCACCATACGCCTGGTGAAACGCCGCTCGCTTCTTGAGGACGGTGAGCCAGGAGAGGCCCGCCTGGTTGATCTCCAGCACCAGCCGCTCGAAGAGCTCGGCATCGCCCTCCAGCGGGAAGCCATACTCCCCGTCGTGGTAAGGTCCATGCCACTCATGGCCTGGAGCCACATCACAGTATGTCTGGGCCATAGGCGGCTATTGGCTATTGGCTATTGGCTGTTTCATCTTCCTGCTACGATCCTCTTCGCTTCTCATGCTGGTGTCCAATAGCCAATAGCCCAATATCCCCATGCGCGCAGTGATTTATGAGGGAGCAGGCGGTCCCGAAGTCATCACCATAGGCGAAGTACCCAAGCCCGAGGTCCGGCCCGATCATATCCGGGTGCGGGTCCATGCGGCGGGATTGAACCGGGCCGATCTGATCCAGCGCCGGGGACAGTACCCCGCGCCGCACGGATGGCCGGCAAATATTCCGGGGCTCGAGTACGCCGGTGAAGTCGAGGCCGTGCGGCCGGGCGTCACCCGCTGGAAAGTGGGCGACCGGGTGATGGGACTCGTGGGCGGTGGCGCGCAGGCCGAATTCGTGGTGGCGCACCAGGATGAGGTGCTTCCAATTCCCGCGGGGTTGTCGTACGCCGAGGCGGCAGCGATCCCGGAGGCGTTCCTCACGGCGTACGATGCGCTGGTGACTCGGGGTCGGCTGCAGGCCAACGAGCGGGTGCTGATCCACGCGGTGGGAAGCGGTGTTGGCACCGCGGCGGCACAACTGGCCAAGCATCTCGGCGCCACGGTGCTGGGCACCTCGCGCAGCGGCGACAAGCTCGCCCGGGCTCTGGTCTATGGGCTCGACATCGGAATCGACACCAGTCGAACTCCCTTCAGCGAGGCCGTGGGGGAACCGGTCAACGTGGTGCTGGATGTTCTCGGCGGCCCTTCCTTCACCGATAACCTGGCAGTGCTGGCCCCACGCGGCCGCTTGATCATGCTGGGCTTCCTGGCCGGCAGTAGTACCGAAGCCGACCTGGGGCCAATCCTCCGCAAACGGCTGGAGGTCATCGGCACGGTCATGCGGACGCGGGGGCTGGATGAGCGGATTCCATTGGTGCGCGAGTTTGCCGCTACCATGCTGCCGCTCTTCGATCCGAAATTGGAACGAGGGGCGCCTCTCCGCCCGGTGCTGGAGCGCACCTATCCGATGGCTCAACTGGCTGACGCGCATCGGGTCATGGAAGGGAATGCCACCTTCGGCAAGATCGTGGTGGTCTGGTGAAGAGCGGGGGTACGGCGGTAGGGCGGTACGGCGGTAGAATGTAAAACTGCCTGTGTGCCATAGTGGGAGTGAATACGATCAAGGGCACTCTGAAGGGCGGCATTTTTTTCCGTCCTACCGCCGTACCGCAGTACCGCCGTACCGCCCTCCCATAGATCCAGCTGCGCCTCCGCCTCCGTCAGCCGGTCGAGGGTAAGCGCCACTGCCCGGACTGCCAAGCGCTTGGTGTTGGCCAGCACGAAGGCTCGGCGGGCGGCATCCCAGAGCTCGGTGTCGAGCATTGCCGTTCGGAGCGGCACCGCGCGAGCACCGACGGTATAGTCGGCGTAGCTCGCTTCCACCCTCAGCCGACCCGCTGTCAATCCGCGCTGGCGGAGCCGGCGGCCGAGCCGCTGGCTCATGAGCCGGAGCAGGGGGTACAGAACGCCGATGTCATTGGTGTCAGTGGCCAGGGCATGCGCCAAGTGAAACTCGGCCTGTTGCTCGGGCGGCAGCACCGGCCGGGGATCGATGCCCTGCGCCCGGGCCCGGAGCGTCCGGCCCTCACGGCCGAAGACGGCGCAGAGCGCGCTCTCGGGAATGACTGCGATCTCACCGATCAGGTCGAGCTGGTAATCCTCCAGCCGAGCTCGCATGCTGGTGCCGAGCTCGGGTAATACCTCCAGTGGATGAGGGGCCAGAAATCCCCGTTCGTCTCCCGAGGGAACGTACAGCAGTGATTCGCTGTCCGCTCCGCTCAGGACAAGCCTGTCCGCCCTTATAGCCGCTTGGCTCACCAGTTTGTTGCTGGCCACTCCCACCGTCACCGAGAAGCCGAGCCGCTGACTGGTCTCGCGCCGGATGCGCGCGGCCACATCCTGGGGCGGCCCGAAGAGCCGTCCGGTTCCGGTGAGGTCGAGAAAGGCATGGCCGTAGCCCCGGGGCTCGATGGTTGGCGCGTAGATCCGAAAGATCTCGTGTAGTGCGCGGGAGGCGCGGGCGTAGAGCCGGGGGTTGGGTGGAAGCACGATGAGATCGGGGCAGAGCCGCTGCGCCTTTCGCACCGGCATCCCCCGCTCCAACCCCGCCAGCCGGGCCTCGGCTGACAGGGCCAGGATGATGGCCCGGTCGCCCGGTGTTGCTACGGCCAGAGGCCTCGTCCGGAGCGCAGGCGCTACGAGGCCTTCCAGGGAGGTGCAGAAGGCAGGTGGGTCGACGAACAAGACGGAACGCATGAGTCAATGGGGCTATTGGCCGTGGGCTATGGGCTATTCCGTTGAAGGAGTAGCCAATAGCTCATAGCCAATAGCCATCTACTCCGACCACACCGCCAGCTCGTGGCCGCTCGGGTCGGTGAAGTGAAACCGGCGTCCGCCGGGGAAGCTGAAGATCGGGCGAACGATCTTTCCTCCGGCCCGAGTCACACTTTGCTCCATGGCCTCCAGGTCGGCTGCATAGATGACCACCAGTGGGCCACCGGGTTGCACCTTGGCGGCAGTCTGGAATCCGCCGTTCAGCCGGCCGTCGGAGAAGCTGGCGTAGTCGGGACCGTAGTCTTCGAAGGTCCAGCCGAAGGCAGCGCCGTAGAACCGCTTGGCCTCAGGCACGCTCTTGACGGAGAATTCGATGTAATCAATACGGCGATCGTGCTCGGCGTTGCTCATAGAGAATTCCTCTTGATAGAGGCGACGAAGCGAGAACAGTAAACGGTGAACAGTGAACGGGTACTTCTAAACAGGCTCTCGTGGTGAGCCCGCCGTTCACCATTTACCGTTTACCGTTGACGCCTTTTCACAGTAGAACCGCCTGCTGGCCCGAGCTCGTTGCCTCTCGTCGTGGCGCACGGCCCTCGAGCTGCCGCCGGCGGCGACCACCCGCTCCGCGGGTACCCGCTTCCTCCACCGGAAAGCCGTAAGTGTGCTTCAGCAGGCGAAGCCGACGGTTGAGCGCGGCCTGGTAGCTCGGGCTGACATGGTCCTTCCCGGCGTAGTGGCGCCGATAGCGCTCGGCCAGTGCCGGGAACTCCTTAGTAAGGAAGGGAAGGAAGCGGTGCCGCGCCGCGGGGCCGAGCCGGAGCGCCGACCCGACCACGTAGCGTGCGCCC
>DATBSM010000281.1:0-10443 GCA_036559785.1 Gemmatimonadales bacterium | reverse complement strand
CGGGCTCTGGGAGGCGGCACCGTCGTCACCCCGCGGCCGGAAGAGCTGGTGGGCCGTTGGGTCAGAAACGGGGCGACCGTGCTCGAGCTGGGGGAGGTCGATTCCGTCGAAATCCGGATCTCGTTGCAGGGAGCAGGAGGCACCCAGATTCGCCAGGGGTCACGCGCGCGCCTCCTTCCCGATGCCAGCCCAGGTGGTCCCGTAGACGTCGTGGTGACATCTATTTCCGCAACGGCATCACCTGACGCCGTGGAAGTACGGTTGCGCCTTCCCGGCCAGGCCGGTTGGCGTCCCGGGATGACGGGCAGGGCGGCCGTTACCGTCAGGAATTCCAACCTCTGGGGCGCGCTCTGGTGGAGCATCCGCCAAGGTATCCGCAGCGACATTCTTCTATGAGGGATGCTCTTCCAGCTTGCGCACCGGAAGGCAGTTGGCAACCATTACTTATCACCTCATGGGAGGGGTTCCATCCGCCGCGACATGCTGGCGCTGGTGCGCCAGGCCTTCACCGGTGTGTACGAGGTCGATCGCGAGATCGGCAAGGGCGGGAATGCCCGCATATTCCTGGCCCGGGACTCGAGCGGCCAGTCGGTAGCCCTTAAGATCCTGCACCCGGAGCTGCTGGTGAGCGTGGCGGCTGACCGCTTCCTCCGCGAAATCCAGATCGCCTCCAAGCTGGACAATCCCCACATCGCGAAGATTCTCGACTCCGGCGAGCGGGAGTGGCTGGTCTATTATGTCATGAGCTTCGTAGAAGGGGCGACTCTCCGGGAGCGCCTGGACACCATGCGCTGCCTGCCGATCGCCGAGACCCTGAAGCTTGCCTGCGATTTGCTGGATGCCCTGGATCACGCCCACGGTCACGGGATCATTCATCGCGACGTAAAGCCCGCCAATATCGTGCTCTCCGCCGCAGGGGCGGTGCTGCTCGACTTCGGCATTGCCCGGGCCGTCGTTGCCTCCGGAAGCGACCGGCTCACCCGGTCGGGGATCGCGGTCGGTACCTCCACCTACATGAGCCCGGAACAGGTAACGGCCCTGGTTGATATCGACCACCGGAGCGACCTCTACTCGGTCGGCTGTGTGCTCTTCGAGTGCCTTGCGGGGCAGCCGCCCTTCATGCATCGCAACGAGGCAGTGGTACTTCAGCTCCACCTGACTCAGCCTCCCCCCGATGTGAGGACGCTGCGCAGCGACACCCCGGCGGAGCTCGCTAACGGCATTACGAAGGCCATGGCCAAGAGCCCGGGCGACCGCTGGCGCACGGCTTTGGAGATGAGGGAAGTACTGGCGGCCTGCCCGGTGTAGCCACCCGCCTGATTTCCCCGTATGTTGAAGCGTCCTCCCCGCCTAGAGGCACCCCCGTGATTGATCCGCTGGACTCGCTCCGTGCTGCACTTGAGGGGCGTTACGCCGTAGAGCGCCTGATAGGTCAGGGGGGCATGGCTACGGTGTACCTGGCCCGCGACTCCCGGCACGACCGCCCGGTGGCGATCAAGGTCCTCCGCCCCGAGCTGGCTGCTTCTATTGGCGCTGACCGATTCCTGCGTGAGATCAAGGTCGCGGCCCACCTCCAACACCCCAACATTCTCGCCTTGTACGACTCCGGAGAGGCCGCGGGGTTCCTCTACTATGTCATGCCCTTCATCGAGGGTGAGTCGCTGCGAGCCCGGCTCGACCGGGAGGAGCAGCTTCCTCTGCCGGATGCCGTCCAGATCACCTGCGAGATCGCTGATGCCCTGCACTACGCCCATACTCACCGGGTCGTCCATCGGGATATCAAGCCCGAGAACGTCCTGATCCAGGAGGGGCACGCCCTGGTGGCCGACTTCGGCATCGCCCGGGCGGTGAGCGAGGCGGGGGGCGACAAGCTCACCGAAACGGGAATGGCGGTGGGCACTCCGCACTACATGAGTCCTGAGCAGGCCCTGGCGGGTGAGCATCTGGATGGCCGGGCGGATCAGTACAGCCTGGCCTGTGTCTTTTACGAGATGCTGGTTGGCCAGCCGCCATTCGACGGCCCGAACGCGATGGCCATTCTGGCTCGGCAATCCATGGAGTCGGTACCGAGTCTCCAAGTTGTCCGCCAGTCCATTCCGGACGAACTGGAAGACACGGTGATGCGGGCGCTGGAGAAGACTCCGGCGGACCGGTTTCCGAACATCCGGGAATTCGCGGACGCGCTCTGCCAGGTGGACTTGGGTCCAAGCGCACGACGCGCCTCGCGTGGTGCCCTGCAGGCCGTACGGCGGACCACGCCGCGGGGGGTCAAGAGGTCTCCAGCATCGAAGGGGCATAGCACTCGCTTCTGGGCAATGTCTGCTGCCGCGCTTGCGCTGCTCACCGGGACGGGATTGGGGGCCTGGAGAGTCTGGCACCCGGTCGGAGTTGAGTCGGGCGCGACGGCCGGAGGGCTCGATCCTCATCGCATCGCGGTGCTCTACTTCCAGGATGAGAGTGGCCGGGACTCGGCTCGATATCTGGCAGATGGATTAACCGAGGGTCTGATCCAGCAATTGGACCAGGTTCAAGGGCTGGATGTCATCTCCGAGGGCGGAGTGGCGCCCTTCCGTGGAGGTAGCGCACCACGAGACAGCGTTGCCCGTGCCCTGCGTGCCGGGACACTGGTCACCGGAGGTATCGAGCAGGAGAGAGGCCGGCTCCGGGTAACCACCAGGTTGGTGGACGGCTCGAGTGGAGCAGAGTTCGCCAGGGCGAGCTTCGAGCAGCCCGCAGGAAACCTTCTCGCTGTCCAGGACACCCTGACTCAGAAAGTCGCTAGCCTGATTCGGGAACGGCTGGGAGAGGAGATCCGGCTTCGGGAGCAGAGAAACCGGACCAGGAGCGTCGAAGCCTGGGCGCTGGTTCAGCGCGCGGAGCAGGCGCGCAAGCAGGCAGAAGCCCTGGTCGATAAGAAGGATACAACGGTGGCCGTGGCAGAGAGCTTCGACCGGGCCGACTCCCTGTACGCGCAGGCCCATACCGCCGACTCGGCCTGGACCGAGCCGCTGGTGGGTCGCGCCGGCGTGGCCTATCGCCGCTCCCGGCTGGTTGGATTCGACGGCATTGCGGCAAAGCCCTGGATCGAGAAGGGCAAGACGTTCGCCGAGGGGGCACTCTCCCTCGACCGGCAGAACCCGGATGCGCTCGAGGTGCGAGGGACGCTGCGCTACTGGGGCTGGCTGCTCAATGTCGAGCCAGATCCGGCGGCGGCAAAGCAGCTCCTGAAGGACGCCCAGGCAGATCTGGAAACCGCAGTCAGGGTGCGGCCCTCGCAGGCGGGGGCGTGGTCGATCCTGAGCCACCTCTACGGCAACACCAAAGGCGAGACCGACGCGAAGCTGGCAGGCCTGCGGGCCTACGAGGCGGATGCTTACCTGAGAGACGCTCCGCAACTCATCAACCGCCTCTTCAGCACCTCATACGACCTCGCCCAGTTTCCCGAAGCGGCCAACTGGTGCAACGAAGGCGGCCGCCGTTTTCCCCTGGACTTCAATTTCACTCGATGCCAGCTCTGGTTGCTGAGCACCAAGGCCAAGGATCCGGATGTGGCGCGGGCTTGGCGGCTGGCGGATAGCCTCACCGCCCTGTCGCCTGTCGGGCGTCGCGAATACGACACCCGGGAGGCGCGGATGTTCGTGGCCATGGTTCTCGCCCGGGCAGGGCTGGCTGACAGCGCCCGGCGGGTAGCGTTGCGGGCCCGAGGCGGAAGCGACGTGGACCCCACCCAGGATCTCGCTTATGACGAGGTCTATGTTCACGTCCTCCGTGGTGACAAAGACCAGGCATTTGAAGCACTTAAGCGCTACTTGGCGGCCAACCCCGAGCGCAGGGCCAGCCTTGCCGATACCACGTCCGAGACCACTTCCCCGTGGTGGTTCCGGAGCATGGAGGACGATCCCAGATTCAAGGCACTCGTCTTCGGCAAGTAGAAACGGCGTCTACGCCGGGAAACTGGGCTCTAGACAAGTGTCGTATTTGTTGCAAATTGGTGTCAGAAATACCCCACGGCTCGACTGATCACTTACAACTGAATATGCCTCCGCCTGTCCGCCTTATTCTTTGAGGGGTACCCCTTCCGGGGGCTGACCCAACTGGAGACCGTAGGAATGCGCCGCCTTGCCTTTGCCGCCGTGTGCGGCACGCTGGTCCTGGCCGCCTGTAGCGATCAGAGCCCCACTGAGCCGACCCCGCCGCCCCAGCCCGAACAGTCACTCGCTTCCTGTCGCCCAGCGCAACACTTTCCTATAGTCCAGGTTTCAGCGCTGATCGTAAAGGTGTTTCCCAAGGGAAAGCTTCAGATTGAAGCCCTGGCCCGGGGCGCTGCGACAGCCCTGTTGTGGGAGACCTGCAAGAAGCCGCTGGCGCAGAGATCGGCGATCGAGTTCGTGAACTTCATGAACGCGAACTCCTCCAAGTTGATCGGGACCCAGACCCAACGGAACACCCTCATCAGTCTGGTTCTTAACGGAGTA
Organism: Gemmatimonadales bacterium; assembly: GCA_036559785.1. Classification (GTDB taxonomy): domain Bacteria; phylum Gemmatimonadota; class Gemmatimonadetes; order Gemmatimonadales; family GWC2-71-9; genus CAVVWJ01. Next base: position 5,968 of record DATBSM010000281.1, on the reverse strand, counting down.
GAAATTCCGTTTACCACCCCACCCGGAGGAACCGGGGATTTCGGCGTAGGTTTCTTCGACCCCGGTAAGACCACCAACACAGTGGTGAAGACTTTGAATGGCACGGCCCTGGTCGAATTGGAGCCGGGCTCGTTCAATCAACCGACCAGCATCGTGGTCTCCCGGAAGTCGGACGGGTTCACCCTCACCAACTTCGACGGAGATCAGTTCCCGCCGTACTTTGACTACGACGCAATAAACGCAGCCGGTGACCACGTCCTCAAGAACGGCAAGACGGCCATCGTGGCATTCTGCTTACTCGACCCGGTCTACACCTATCCGGAAAACCCGCGCATAGGGCACAACCCGGTGGTAGGTGCCCCGGGATTCCCGTTCGAGGTGTTGGAAGAGGTTAACCTGGCCGATCACCCGGATCTGGCAGCCCAACTGCACTGCGGCAATCTCGACCCGAACACAATCATTATAGGAGGCTTTGGCCGGGGACTGCCGGGTCTGGCTAACGCAGCTTGGAAGACGGCGAGGTATTACTTCGCTCCGGCGGCGGAAAATCTGTTCCTGCCTGAGGCTCTCCACGCAGCCACCCTCGCGGTCGGCACACTCCCACCACCGGCCGGGAGAGCTCCCAGCCTGAGCCCGTTCGGGATTGTGGACGCGACCCCCGACTTCACGGTCCAGAACTCTGGCGAAACCGACCCTGTGGGAGGGACATTTACTGCGGGCCAGCCGATCGACCTCTGCAGTGGTGACGGTTGTGGTCCGAGGTTCCGGATCGATAATGGGGACGGTTACGAGTCGGGAACGATCACGGCCACTCTCATCCCGGTTGACGGCTCGACCGGCACGCTGAGCGGCACGACTTCGGTGCCTACGGATGAGGATGGTATCGCGGAGTTCAATAATCTGATCGTGTCGGCGCCCGGGACCTACCAATTGAAATTCGCCGCCGCGAACTCAGTGCCGTACCCCACCGGGACTTTCCGGGTGGCATCCGCTGGGGTTACGGAGCTCGCCTGCAACCAGGAGGGAACCGTCAAGTCACTCGAGTCCAGTAAGGCAGTGCAGCTGGAGTTTACCAACAACACCAGCGTCCCGGTTGCAGTTTACTGGCTCAACTTCGACGGCGTTCGCGAGTACCCGTTCGTCATAGAGGGTAGTGGCATCGGCGTGCCTTACGCGGTGCTCGCGCCGGGTGCGTCGTATACTCAAGAAACCTTTGTGACCCACCCGTGGCTGTTGGAAAGCGACGATGAGACCGCAACCTGTTACGGCATTTTCCTGCCTGGTACCGAGAATGGGGAGGTAATCGTCCCGTAGCTCAGGCGCTTGCCAGCTTTCTTACCTCCCGCAGCACCCGGCGCTGAGCGGTGGAGTCCCGCACCGCCAGGAAGATCGTGTCGTCGCCCGCAATCGTGCCGATCACCTCCGGCCAGGCGAGTCGGTCCAGCGCGACCGCGACGTGATTCGCCTCACCTGGCGGAGTATGAAGGACCACCAGGGCGTCTCCTGCGGTCTCCATCGTGAGTACCCCTTCGCCTACCCGACGCTCATCGGGATCGCTCCGCGCCGCCCGCGGCGGCGGCCTGCGGTAGGCCCCATCCACCTTCACCAGCCGGAGCGCGGCGATGTCCCGGCTCACCGAGGATTGGGTGACCTCCCATCCCAGTGCGGTCAACGCATCCGCCAGGTCCTCCTGGGTGCGCAGCGGACGAGTGCTGATGAGCTCCATGATCTTGAGGTGGCGCTTGCGACGGTCGGCGGTCACGGCTGCGGGGTCGCGGGGCCGCGGGGCGGGTGCCCCCCGGGCGGATGGGCGGGTCTGCCGGCCAGCTTAGTCATCGCGCGGTCGAAGCGCTTTCGCTCGCGCGCGCTCCAGGCGCGAGACTGGCGGATTCGTTTCTTCAACTCCGGGAGGCCGAGGTTTCCCAGGCCGCCGGTCGATCCGCGACGGCCGATGATCTGGCGACGCGCGGGCTGGTCGAAGCTCTCACCCTCCTTCAACGCCTTTGCCACGTCGCGGTAGGCAGTGCGGAACGGACGGCCCCCTTCAACCCGCCGCATCACCTCGTCGGTCGCCAGCGCCCCGCCGGCCAGCGCCGCCTCACATCGCTTGGGATCGACCCCCAACTTCGGCAAGGCGTGAGTGACCGCCTCGAGCATCGACCCGGTGCGATCCAGCCCCCTCATCAGGGGCTCTTTGAGCAGCTGGAAATCACGGTGATATCCGCCGGAAAGCTTGGCCTTGATCTGCAACACCGCCAGCAGGTCACCCTCGACGGCCGAGGCCCGTCCGCGGGTCAGCTCGAAGAGATCCGGGTTCCGTTTGTGCGGCATGATGCTCGACCCGGTGGCCAGGTCGGACGGCAGGCTCAGATATCCGTACTCCTCGCCGCTGAACACGATCACGTCCTGAGACAGCCGGGCCACATCGTGTCCTAGTTGGGTACACCAGAACAGCACCGCGGCCTCGAGCTTCCCCCGCCCTCCTTGCACTGACGCCACGTTGACGTCCAGTCCCGCAAAGCCCAGCGCCCGTGCCACCACGCTGCGCTGGAGTGGAAGCGGCACGCCGTATCCCGCCGCGCTGCCGAGGGGGGAGCGGTCCACCCGAGCCCACAGCGCGGGTAGCGATTCCACGGTATCGAGCAGGCCCTCGGCGAGCGCACCGGCCCACAGGCCGACGGATGAAGGCATGGCCCGCCGCCCGTGGGTGTAGCCGGGCCAGAGCACGTTCCGATGACGCTGCGCAAAATCGACGAGCACGCCGGCCAACCCCAGCGCGGCGGTGCTGACCTTCAGCAGCTCGTCCTTGAGAAAGAGGCGGAGATCACAGGCCACCTGATCGTTACGGGATCTGCCGGTATGCAATCGCTCACCGGTGCCCGGCGCCCGGCTGGTAAGCCAGTACTCAACCGCCGTGTGGACGTCCTCGTGCCGGTGGTCGAGCTTGAGACGACCCCGCGACGTAGCATTGAAGACCTCACGCAGGCCGCGGCGCATCTGGCCATAGTCGGCGACCGTAATCAGACGCGCCGCGCGCAGTCCCTCGATATGGCCGAGGCTGCCGAGCACATCCCAGGAGAGCAATCGAGCGTCCCAGGTCCGGTCGTCGCCCGTGGTGTATTCAAACACGCGCTGATCAGGCGTCGTGGAGCTCCAGAGCGTAGAAGGCCGGTCCATGGCTCTAATTCCCCGAGAGGTAAGCCCGCGCGAGCTGCCCGTAGAAAGCGCGCGCCGCTGTGACTTCGGGGATATCGACGTACTCGTCCGCGGTGTGCGAGCGACGGCTCGTGCCAGGCCCGCACTTGATAGCGTCGAACTCCCGAAAGAAGACCCAGTCGGAGCAGGTGGGGCTGCCAAACTGCGTGGCTGCCGGCCGGAACCGTGACGCGGTGGCCAGCAGGCGCGAGCCCGGCGGCGTCTCGCAGGGAACCAGCCGGCGGGAGGTGACGATGACTTCGGACGCCAGAACGGTCCGGAGCTCCTGAGCGAGTTCCTCGTGAGTCCAGTCCGGCGTGCTGCGGACGTCCAACACGGCGCGGGCGACCGGTGGGGTAATGTTCCGGCTTACTCCGGCCTCGAGCATCGTTGGTGTGGCTGTCGCCCGGCCGAGCACGGGGTGGGAGCGTGAGCCGAACAGGCTCTCCAGCTTGAGAACGTCCCGGGAGAGGACCTGCACCGAGTTGGTGAACCCATCGTCACCCGAAGCGTAGGCGGCATGGCGCTGGTCTCCCTGGGCGAGAAGATCCACCATCATGAGCCCTCGCTGGGCAATGGCGAAATCCAGACCTGTCGGCTCCCCGATGAGGGCCGCATCGATCTCTCCCGCGGCCTCGACCGCGTCACCCATCGTCGTGTTCTTGGTCTCCTCGCCGTAGCCCAGAATGATCAGCAGGCGCCCCGCGTCCATACCCCCACTATCCACGATATCCTTTGCGGCGTACAGCATCGCGGCGACGGAGGCTTTGGCATCTCCAGAGCCGCGCCCGTAGAGGCGGGTTCCCTCGATGATCGGGTTGAACGGATCTCTGGTCCAGCCGGCGCCGGGCGGCACCACATCCAGATGGGAAGCCAGCGCCAACGTCGGCCCGGCACCCCAGCCACGCACCTCGACTTGCACCCCGTGGGCGTTTCGAACCACGTCGAGTCCCCACCGCCGCATGGTCTCCTCTATGAACACGGCGATGGCGGTCTCCTCACCGCTCACGGACGGGATGGCGATCAGCTCGCGCAGGAAGTCGATCTCACCCGGCAAGATCCACCCCCAAATAGGTCGCCTTCTCCTTGCGCCCCACGATCATCGTGCCACACCCGGCGCCGGTGAAGACCTCGAGCAGGAGCGCGTCGGGGGCCCGCCCGTCGATGATATGAGTGCGCTCGACACCGCCGGTGGCCGCGCGAATACAGGCCTCCACTTTGGGGCGCATGCCACCGGCGAGGGCACCATTGGCCATAAGGCCGGCGAGGTCATCGGGATCGGCGAACGTCACCAGGGTGGAAGGGTCGTCTCGATTCCGGAGCACACCGGGTGCCCCGGTCAGGAAGATCAGTTTCTGGGCTCGAAGCGCCACAGCGAGCGACTCGGCTACGGTATCGGCGTTGACATTGTACACCTCGCCGTCCTCTCCACCCGCAAGGCTCGCCACTACTGGGACCATACGCGCCTCAGTCAGGGTTACAAGAACGCGCGGATCGACCCGATCGATGTCGCCAACGTGGCCATAGTCCACCCGAACGGTGGCACCCGCGTCGTCCACCACGGACACCGGGGGCCTGCGATGGGCGGTGATGAGCTCGGCATCGACCCCGCTCAGTCCCACGGCCGAGACCCGGTGCGCGCGCAGCGCCGCGAGAAGGTCCACGTTGATCTGGCCGGCATAGATCAGCTTGGCAACCTCCAGCGCGCCATCGTCGGTAACCCGGCGGCCGGCCACCATCCGGGGCTCAAAGCCAAGCCGGCGACTCAAGGCGGTGGCCTGCGGGCCGCCACCGTGTACCACCACGATTCGGATTCCCAGCGACGAAAGCAAGGCGAGCTGTCCCGTCACGCTGTCGAGAACCTCGGGCTGAGCCAGGACGTCTCCGCCGAGCTTGACCACGAAGACCTGGTCGCGGTAGGCCCGGACGTAGCGGAGCGCGCCCTTGAGTCCTGCAATGCCCTTCGTTGTGTCGATCGTCATTTGCTCTCCTGAACAGCGTAAGCTCACCGCTCACGTTTTTGCCCGATCAACTCCAGCAACAAAGCCCTTTGGGCGTGCAGCCGGTTCTCGGCCTGGTCCACTACCACCGAATTAGGCCCGTCCAGCACCTTATCGTCGATCTCGACGTTGCGCCGCACCGGCAGGCAGTGCATCACGATGCCCTTTCCCCCGCGAGTCGAGCGAAGCCGCGGCGCAGTCAACCGCCAATCCCGCAAACCGGCGCGGTGCTCCGCCTCCTCCTCCGGCTTGCCGTAGAGCTTTACCGAGCCCCAGGACTTTACGTACACCGCATCTGCTCCGACGAGGGCCTCGTCCGGGTCGTCGATGATGTGCACGAACTCACCGCCGGACTGCTGAGCGAGCTTGCGAATCAATGCGGTATCCTCCGGATCCAGCTCGTATCCCTCGGGCCGGGCAATCACGATCTCCATGCCGAGCCGGGCTGCGGCGAGCGCGGCGCTGGCCGGCACTGCGGTGGGCAGCGCCTTGGGATGCCAGGCCCAGGTGAGCACGAATCGCTTGCCTTCGACCTCGCCCAGCTTCTCTCGCAGGGTCATGGCATCGGCCAGCGCCTGGCACGGGTGCCGGCGGGCCGATTCGAGGTTGATGACCGGCTTCTCACAGTGTTCGGCGAAGCTCTTGATGATCGCGTCTTTCCGTGCCTCCGCCCAATCGGTCCCCCGGGGGAACGACCGGACGCCGAGCGCATCGGCGTAGCGTCCCAGCACGCGGGCGGCATCGATGATGTGCTCGACCGACGTCCCATCCAT
>DATBSM010000280.1:0-1839 GCA_036559785.1 Gemmatimonadales bacterium | reverse complement strand
CGCGAAGAACGAGAGGATGAGGGCGATGTACGCCGCTGCCAGCCCGCCATAGATCAGGAAGACCCGCTGTTCCCGCCCGTCCGCCGGCGGCCTGGGGAGGTCCAAACCGAACAGCCGGGTCTTGACCAGCCAGCCCAGGTGAGCAAAGGCCCGCTGTCGCAGGTTGGGCACCTCCAGGTAGTCACTCAGCGCGTAATAACCGTCGAGCGGGATTAGCGGATTGGCGTTCATGAACACCGTGGTGATACCACCGATGAGCACGGCGGCAAACGCCACGTCGGACACCATCGTCCCGGGGGTTGCTGCCCACCATACCACCGCTGCAATGCTGGCAATGACCAGCTGAATCCAGGAGCCCGCGGCGGTCACCCACAAACGAGCGCGAAGGTCTGGGAACGTCCAGGCGTCGTTCACGTTGCAGAAGAAAGCGGGCTCGAAGTAGATGAGCATCGCTCCAATCTCGTGGACCTGGCCTCCGAAGTACTTGCAGGTCAAACCGTGGCCCAGCTCGTGAATGACGATGATCACGGTGCCGGTCAGCCACAGAACCGCCAGGGAACCCACGCCGATGTTAAGCGTGTAGAGATCCGCCAATCCCTGGGAGAAATCCCCCCACTTGAGGGCGAGCACCAACAGATAGACCGCGAACAGCGCGACCGAGATCACCAGGAAGGTGCGGGTAAAGAAGAAGCGGAGCCGCGGCAGCCACCGGTCGAACAGCTTGTCGGGGTCTCCTACCGACCACCGGATCCGCATGAGATCGCCCTGGAACATGCTCTTTTTGAGCCGGCGCTTCCGCTCGGCTCGAAGCCGTTCCATCTGGAGCACCGAGCGCTCGCCGAGCGTACGCTCGCAGAGTCCCATGCCACCCAGTTTGGCGGTGAAGGCTTCTATCCCGGCAGGCGAAACCCTGATTCCCTCGCCGGCAAGGACTGCCGCGGCTTCCGCGGGTGTGTGCTCACCGTCGAGGGTCTGCATGACCATGACCTCGACGGGCCGAAACCGGAAATACTTGCGCGTCTCGGGATCCTTGACGATGTAGCTTTGCTCGCCACGGTAGGTCTGCTCGACCAGCACCAGATCCGGCCGGAGCTTCGCGCCGCGACTCACGGTCGGTTCCGGATGACCTTCTCGCCCGGCGCCAGGCCGCTTCGCACTTCGACCCTGTCGCCGGCCACCTCGCTGCCGAGGGTGAGAGCCCGGAGGGTCGTTCGGTCATTCGACCACACCAACGCATAGCCTTCGTCGTCCACTGCTGTTCTCGGGATGGTAATTACATGGCGTGGCTCGGAGCCAAGCCGCACGGTGACGCTGCTGCCTGGGGTGAGCCGGTGGCCCGAGCTCAGCTGCAGGATGATCTCCCGGGTGCCGCTTGCGGCATCGATCATGGGGGACGCTCGAATGATTCGAGCCGGGGCGGTGATCCCCCCCTGACCCACTACTTCCGCTCCGGTTCCGATGCCGATGCCTTCAGTAGTGGCCTCTGGGACATGCACCGCCGCCAGGACAGGGCCCAGCGCGGTAAGGCGAAACAGGGTGTCGCCCGCGTTCACCAGCCGGTGGAGGCGGGCCTTGCGTCCGGTGACCACTCCAGCGAAGGGAGCGACAATCCGGGTCAGCTCGAGGTCGCGCTCCGCCTGGCGGAGCCGGAGCGTGGCCTCACGATGCTCGAATTCCACCCGCTCCGAATCGGCAACGCTGACCACGCCGGCTGCCCTCAGCTCCCGCTGCCGCTCTACCGACTGCTTGGTGTTAGCAAACTTCTCCTCGGCCTGCGCCAGTGCGATGCGCTGATCGGCGCTTTCCAGGCGAGCCAGCGACTGGCCGGCGGAAACCCGG
>DATBSM010000279.1:0-8147 GCA_036559785.1 Gemmatimonadales bacterium | reverse complement strand
ACCGCGTCGCGCACCTCGTCCCCCTCGCCGATCCGGATGCGGTCGCCGAAATTGTTGGTGACGATACCGAGGTGGTCGCGGTGGTAGTTGATGTCGGTGGGCAGGAAGGTGCCGTCGCGCCAGCCCAGGATGACCTGCTTGCTACGGTCAGGTGCTCGCCAATACACTTCCACGTCGAGCTCATCCGCCTTGACCAGACGGGGCGGCTCGGTCAATCCCTCGCCGACCTGGGCCAGGAAGAACAGGAATCCGTGGGCCCGAGCCCGGTAGCTGGTGAGCGCCGAATCAGCCTGAACAGCCAACCTTCGATCCACGGCTCGATGCACGAGCGTGAGCGTCTCGGGCGAGTTCCACTCTTGAGCAGTGAGAGGTGAGAGGTGAGAAGTGAGAAGGATGGCGCTCAGGACCAATGCGGCCCAGGGTGGGGGACCCCCGTGGGAGATGGTCTTACGCGTCACGACCAACCTCGAGGTTTGTTGAATCGCCCTCTCACCTCTCACCTCTCACCTCTCACCTTCCTGAAGGGCGCAATATCCCGAGTGCCGGTAGGTGGGGCAACCTGGGTTCTTATGTACGCCCTGGGCACGGCGTGTGGCGGCCGCCCGGCTACGGTGCCGCAAAACCCGTCCACGCCGACGGCGCCCAAGACCCTGCCGCTGGCTCGGGTATTCGTGCTGGAGACTTCCGGTCCTCCGCCACCGGACACCTCGGTGACCTTCACCACCGGCACTCCCCGAGTCATCGTCATCTACCATGCCGGCGAGAGCATCACCTTTGCCCGGCTGAGCTTCAAGCCCAGTGCCTTCGGCGACAGCGGGCGCAGCGTGCAGGTGGAGGTGCGCCCCCGGCCCGGTATCTACGGGCTCGATTTCACCACCAGCCTCCCGCTCAAGGGCGGAGCCGCGGCGGTGGCGTTCGAGTACTCCCGCTATTTCTCCGCCCCGGCTCGCGCACGGCAGGTCCATGGCAGCGACGTGGCGTTCGAACGGCTGCTCGCGGTGGGGAGAATACTGCCCGACAATCAGGTCGAGCTGCTCCCTTCGACCAGGCCTGCGGCCGACAATCTCCAAGCGGCGCTCCCGGCGCCCGGCGGCTACCTCGTGGCGGGCCCGCAATGAGCGCCGGCTTCGAGCTCTTTGCCGAGCGCGCCAGAGCCGGAGGGATGGTGCCGGTGGTCCGCCAGGTGGTGTTGGATGGCGATACCCCCGTGACCGCCTTTGCCAAGCTGCATCGGGGACAGTACGGCTTTCTCCTCGAGTCGCTGGAAGGAGGAGAGCGCTGGGCCCGCTACACCTTTCTGGCCACCGACCCGCGTGAGGTCTACCGCTATCGGGGCCGGGAGTGTTCCCGCTGGTCCGAGGAGACCGGGTGGACGGTGGTCGAGACCGACATCGCGCCGTTGGACCATCTGGGCCGCACCATGCGGCGGCACCCGCCGGTCGAGGTGCCCGGCCTGCCCCGGTTCACCGGAGGCGCGGTCGGGTACCTGGGCTACGACGTCGTCCGCACCATCGAGTCGCTGCCCGATGCGCCGCCCGACGACCGGGATCTCCCGGACGCGATCCTGATGGTAACCGACACGCTGCTGGTGCTCGACAACCTCTTCAACCGCGCCACGGTCATCGCGACCGTGGAGGTGCCCGCGGGTGCGGGCACCAAGGAGCTGCGCCGGCTGTTCGACGAAGCCGAGACCAGGATCGAGTGCTGGCTGGAACGACTCGCCACGCCGACAACCAGCTCGCCGCTCGAGATCGAGCCGCTTCCGTCGCTGCCACAACCCTCGGGACCCTACCCCGACAATCGCTTTCAGGACGACGTCCGCCGGATCAAGGAGTACATCGGCGCCGGCGATACGTTTCAGACCGTCCTGTCCCGGCGGCTCGATCTTCCCGCGCCGGATCCCTTTCTCACCTATCGCTACCTGCGGGCGCTCAACCCGGCGCCGTATCTCTACTACCTCCACTGCAACGACATCCACATCATCGGCAGCTCGCCCGAGGTCCTCGTGCGGGTCGAGGCCGGCGAGGTCACCCTTCGCCCAATCGCCGGGACCCGTCCCCGAGGGACCAGTCCAGAGCAGGATGCCACCCTTGCCGCCGAGCTCTCAGCCGATCCCAAGGAGCGGGCCGAGCATCTGATGCTGGTCGATCTCGGCCGCAACGACGTGGGGCGGGTGGCGGAGTACGGATCGGTGCGGCTCACGACCTTCATGGCCATCGAGCGCTATTCCCATGTCATGCACCTGGTGAGCGAGGTACGCGGGCGGCTTCGGCCCGAGCTCGATGCCGTCGCCGCGCTGGCGGCGTGTTTTCCCGCCGGCACGGTGTCGGGTGCCCCCAAGGTCCGCGCCATGGAGATCATCGACGAGCTGGAGCCGGTCCGCCGCGGACCGTATGCCGGCGCGGTCGGATACATCGGATGGGGTGCACGGACGCTGGATACCGCGATCGCCATCCGCACCTGCGTCATGAAGGGGGGCCGGGCCTGGATCCAGGCCGGCGCCGGGATCGTGGCCGACTCCGATCCCGCCTCTGAATGGCGCGAGACCGAGGCGAAGGCGAGGGCGGTGCTGCTCGCGTTGACGCTGGCTGCGCGGCGGGGCGGTAACCGACACGATCTGCTCCTCTTACTGCCCCCCTGCCCCACTGCCCCGCTGCCCCGCATCTTTCCACCATGCCCTACCGCCTCGTCAGCTTTGCCGGCGATCAGAGCTTCGAGCTGCTGCCTGGACGCAGCCTCGTAGTCGGTCGCGGGGTCACGAGCGACATCGCCATCTACGATCCCACCATCTCCCGCCGGCACGCAGAGCTGATCGTCGGAGCCGACGGGGTCCAGGTCAAGGATCTGGGGAGCTCCAACGGGACCTGCATCAATGGGTCGCGGGTCAGCTCAGGGCGACTCAAGACCAACGACTCCGTCACCTTCGGCAAGGTGCTGTTCCAGCTCAAGGATCTGACCACGGGACCGAACCGGTCGGGGGAAGGGCTCCCCCTGCCCGCGAGCCTCGCCCCCGGAGACACCATCGTTCGCCAGCTCATGGTGAGCGGCGGTGGGCCGCCCGGCATTACCAGTCGGGACGGCTACTCCGGACTGGGGCAGCTGCGGGTGGCCGCGGCTTCGGCGGAGGAGCGGCAGGCGAAGAAGCTCTCGCTCCTGCTGGACATTGCCCAGAAGCTCTCCGGCGAGTTCGACCTCGACAAGCTGCTCCGCACTGTGGTGGACATGATGTTCGAGGTGATGAACGTGGACCGGGTGACCATCGTGCTTCGCAACGAGACCACTGGCGAGCTGGTGCCCTCGATGTCGAGGAGCCGGTTGGGCGACACCCAGGTGCAGCAGGTGCCCCGATCGATCGCGGAAAAGGTGGTGCAGGAGCGGGTCGCCGTGGTGTCGGACAACACGGCGACCGACAGCCGGTTCAAGGGCAAGTCGATCGTCATGCAGAGCGTGCGCAGCGCGATGTGCTCGCCCCTGATGGCCGCGGGGGATCGGGTGCTGGGTCTGCTCTATGTGGACAGCGTGACCGCGGTCAACACCTTCAGCGACGAGGACCTCCAGTTCCTGGTCGCGTTCAGCGGCCTGGTGGCCATCGGCATCCGGAACAGCGCGTACGCCGACCAGGTGAAGCGCGAGGCCCAGGTCCGGATGAACTTCGAGCGCTACTTCGCCCCTAACGTCGCGGCCGAGATCGCCCAGCAGGATACCGTGGTTCCCCTCGGCGGCGACCGGCGGCCGATCACCATTCTCTTCAGCGACATCCGCGGGTTCACCTCCATGGCCGAGTCGATGCGGCCCGACGCCATCGCCCAGCTGCTGACTGAGTACTTCAGCGAAATGGTGGAGATCATCTTCGAGCACGGCGGGACGCTCGACAAGTTCGTGGGCGATTCGGTCATGGCGCTCTGGGGCGCACCCATCGCACACGCCGACGACCCGGACCGGGCCCTCCGGGCCGCTGTCGCCATGCAGCACGCGATCACCCGGCTCAACGAGCGCTGGGTCAGCGCCGGCCGGCCGGAGATCGGCGTCGGGATCGGGATCAACTACGGGGACGTGTTCGCGGGGAATATCGGGAGTCACCGCCGGCTGGAATACACCGTGATCGGCGATGCGGTGAACGTGGCCAACCGGCTCTGCTCGGCGGCGGGCCCCGGCGAGATCCTGGTGAGCGAGGCCCTATGTCAGGTGGTGAAGGAGCGGGTCGACTACGAGTACCTGCCCGAGATGGCACTCCGGGGAAGGACGCGGGCAGTGCAGGTGTATAGGGTGAAGGGATTGTGAGGACGGGAAGGACGGGAAGGACGGGAAGGACGGGAAGCAGTGCGAACAGCGAAATCACGGATTGTCATTCTGAACGCAACGTAGGATCTACTCCACGCGCTACCGATGAAGGATGAGGAGGTCCTTCCCGTCTTTCCCCGTCTTTCCCGACCTTCCCGTCTACTTCCCGAACCGATACTCCCTCCCCGCCTCCCCCAGCAGATTCAGCACCAGCCGGATCGGTAGACCCATCACGCTGAAGAAGTCTCCCTCGATCCGCTCGATCAGGGCCGCACCGTACCCCTGGATGCCGTACGCGCCGGCCTTGTCCATCGGCTCACCGGTGGCGACGTAGGCCTCCAGAAAGGCGTCGTCCAGCCGGCGGAACGTGACGTTGGTGACATCGGTGGCCTGGTGCACGACCTCCTTTGCCACCAGCGCCACCGAGGTCACCACCTGGTGGGTGCGCCCCTGGAGCCGCTTCAGCATTCGGAGCGCGTCGGCGACATCGGCGGGCTTCTCCAGCACGGCGTCGCGCACCACGACCGTAGTATCGGCTCCCAGGACAAGATCACCCGGAACACTGAGCGCCTTTTCGCGAGCCAGCCGCTCCACGTAATCCATCGGCGTCTCCAGCGAGCGCCTGATCTCGGGAATGTTCGATGGCACTACCCGCAGCGGGATGCCCAGCATCTCCAGCAGCTGGCGGCGGCGCGGCGAGGACGACGCGAGCGTCAGTGGAGCACCGATCATGGAGCGCGCTCGAGAATAAGTGTCACCGGACCGTCGTTGTAGATGGCCACCTGCATGTCGGCGCCGAACTCTCCGGCTGCCACGGTAGTGCCGCGCCCCCTGAGCTGCTCGAGGAATCGCTGATAGAGCGGAATGGCCACTTCCGGCCGGGCCGCGTCGATGAATGATGGACGCCGGCCCTTGGCGGTGTCGCCAAAGAGCGTGAACTGGGAGATGACCAGCAGCGCCCCACCCACCTCGTCGAGACCCAGGTTCATCTTCCCCTCCGCGTCGGTGAAGAGCCTGAGCCCGGCCACCTTCTCGGCCATCCAATCTACTTGAGCCGGCGTATCCTCGTGCGTGAAGCCGACCAGGAGACAGAACCCCCGGCCGATTTCCCCCACCACCCGAGCATCGATAGTCACCGAGGCCTGGCTGACTCGTTGTAGCACAACCCTCATGGGCTCCCTCGATCCGAAGGAGAGTAAATTTAGAGCACCATGCCACTAACCGACATCGCTCCCCCACCGCACCGCCCACAGCCAGACGCCTGGCCTGACGATCAGCTTACCGTAGGCTGGCTGGGCCACGCCACCGTACTCCTGAACTTCCTCGGCTCATGGATATTGACCGACCCCGCGCTGGAACCTCGCATCGGACTGGGACGCGGATTGGCCAAGCTGGGGCCGAGACGGCTGGTAGCGCCGGCGCTCCGGCCCGCGGAGCTGCCCTCTCTCGATCTGGTGCTCTTGTCACATGCCCATATGGATCACACCGACCTCGGCACCCTGCGCAGGCTCCCGGCAGAGACTCCGGTTGTAGTGCAAACCGGCAATCGCGACCTGGTCCGCCGCTTCCGTCGGGTGAGCGAGCTTGGCTGGGGCGAGAAAACCGAGGTCGACGGGATTAGCATCGAATCCACCGAATCGCGTCATTGGGGGGCCAGGATGATCACCGACACCCAGCGTGGCTACGGCGGGTATCTCCTCCAGAAGGAGGGCCGCACGGTACTGTTTGCCGGGGACACGGCGTATACCGATGCCCTGACGCCGCTGGGGCGGCGGGGCGGAATTGATCTGGCGATTCTACCGATCGGTGCCTACGACCCCTGGATTGCCAACCATGCATCACCGGAGCAGGCCTGGGCCATGTTCAAGGCGCTCGGCGCCGAGCACGTGCTGCCGGTGCACCACTCCACCTTTCGTCTCAGCCGGGAGCCGGTGGACGAGCCGATCAGGCGCTTCCTCGCGGCCGCGGGGAACGAGCGCTGGCGCGTGGTGGCCCCCGAAATCGGAGCCACCGCAACCGTCCAAAAGGCGCGGTAGGAGAGCTCTCTTGATTTTCTATGTTATAACAGGTATTATTTAGGCATGCCTCAGAACCTCCAAGCCGAGCTCAAGCAGAAGAAGCCCTTCCCCAGCGTAACGGCCGAGGCGCTGCTAAGCGTGCTGCGAACCGCGGCGGTCCTGGAGCACCAGCTGACCGAGGTGCTCAAGCCGTACGGGATCACTCACACGCAATACAATGTCCTGAGGATCTTGCGCGGGGCCGGCGCTGACGGGCTGTGTGGGCGCGAGGTCGGCGAGCGCATGGTCTCCAGCGTGCCGGATGTGTCTCGCCTCCTCGACCGGATGGAAGAAACCGGCCTGATCAGCCGAGAGCGGGACCCTTTGGACCGGCGGCACGTTACCGCACGGATCACCCGGAAAGGCCTCACCCTGCTCGACCAGGCTACCCCACAGCTCGAGGTGGTGGAGCGGGAGCGGGCCGGGCAGATCCCCACTGGCCAGCTCAACCAGTTGATCGAGGTGCTGAACACCGTGCGCGGGAACCGGTGAGCTTTTTAAGGGTTATGTGAGTTATAACAGCTACTGTTCAAACTTTCACTAAAGGAGTTCGAAGAATGCCCTCCCTGCCTGACGTCACAACATTCAGTAGCGGCCTGCTGATCGCGCGCCTGGTTTTCGGATCCTTGATGGTGGCCCACGGGACTCAGAAGCTGTTCGGCTGGTTCGGAGGCTATGGGCTGGCCGGCACCGGCGGATTCTTCGACTCGCTCGGCTTTCGCCCGGGCAAGGCATTCGCTGCTGCTGCCTCACTCGCTGAGATCACTGGTGGCCTGCTGTTGGCCCTCGGCTTCCTGGGCCCGGTCGGTCCTGCCCTGATTATCTCGGTCATGATCGTCGCGGCGATCAGCGTCCATTGGAAGCACGGCCTCTTCGCGAGTACCAATGGCATCGAGGTTCCCCTGCTGTACGCCGCCTTGGCATTGACGATTGCGCTCACCGGCCCAGGCGTCTTTTCGCTCGATGCTGTCCTGCGGTTGACGTCGCTGTGGACCCCGGCAGTCGTGTTGGCGGCGATCGCCATCGGCATCGTGGGCGGCGTGGCCAATCTTGCGTTGCGCCGTTCCGTTCCCCAGGGCGTAACTGTCTGAGGACCGGGTACGACCGGTAATGGCACCCAGGAGATCGGATCCTCCGGGTGCCATCGCCTCTTCTGAATGCAGGGAATGTCATAGCCGTTGTTGCTTCGGTGCTGCGGAATTGCGTTGCTCCTGCGTGCTCGCCCCTCTGCTGACCCCCTAACCTGCAGCAGTAGCGACTCCTGGGCTGGCCTTCCTCTTGCAAACCGGGCCCGACACCCGTTCCAGTCGTTGTCCGCGCCCATTCTCGAGGCTTCGCATGCCTGCTTGCCTGCGTCCGCTCGCCCTGATCCTGCTGCTCGTCCCACCGCCCGCACGAGCCCAGGCCCCCGTAATCACGCCGGCTGGCGATCCCTCAGTGCAGACCGACACGCTCTATCGGCTGGCGGTCGACCCGGCCAAGTACCCGGATGAGTCCGTTGTCCTCCTGCTGGATGACGGTGTGGTGCGCTACGAAACGGATGGGACCGGGGTGATGACGTACCGCCAGGTGACCCAGATCCTGTCGCCTGATGCGGTCGAAGACTTCGCGGAGCACCAATTCTCCTACGCGCCGGGGCATCAACGCCTGACCGTGAACTGGATCCGGGTGGTCCGCCCGGACGGCACCGTCGTGAGCGACGCGCCAACCCAGGTCCAGGATTCCGACGTGCCGGCCACGCTGGGAGATCCGGTGTACACCGATACGAAGGTGCGGCGATACTCGCTGAGTGGAGTGGCGCCAGGGACC
>DATBSM010000278.1:0-21463 GCA_036559785.1 Gemmatimonadales bacterium | reverse complement strand
CCCGGGGCGCTCTGAATCAGCAGAGCCTCATTGATCCGGCGCAGCTTCGCCTTGTCCGCGACCCTCGCGGTAGCGGCGGCAAGGTGCTCCATGTCCACCGGCTTGGTCAGGAAATTCTCGGCGCCCAACTGCATGGCCCGGACCGCGGTTGCCACGTCGGCCTGGCCGGTCAGGAGGATGACGGAGGCATCGCGCTGGCGCAAATGCTCCAGCACCTCCATGCCATCCATGCCGGGCAGCGCCAGATCGAGGATGACGACTTCGGGCCGGAGGCGGTCAAATGTGGCCAGACCGGCCTCGCCGCTGAGCTCGCGGGTGACCTCGTATCCGAACCGTTCGAAGTAGTTGCCTATACTGCGCAAAACGTCGACATCGTCATCGATGAGCAGGACGGAGGCAGCCATTGATATACCTTGGATCGATAGGAACTGGCGTACCCCCTGGCTGGCCTTGGTACATCAGCGTGACAGGGAGACCCACCAGAAATTAGTCACTCCGTGCCATTGCACCATGGCTCATCTGCCGGCTGGGACCATCACCTGGATGGCCCCCGGAACCACGCTCGCGGTAAAGGGCGTATGCCCACCGGGCTCGCCATCGAGCTGCACCGGCTGGACCGGATCGGTTTCCACCCGAACCTCCCGCCCACGGGCATGGCCCACATAGCCGGCCTCGCCTAGGCTGCCGGGTGTAAACCTGAGCAGCTCCCAGACAGCCAGAACGCTCTGAGAAAAGCTGTTCGCCCGGATGACCACCACATCCAGCAGACCGTCGTCCGGGGTAATGCCGGGCCCGAGCCTGATGAATGGAGGGATGACCTCGCCGCAGTTGGCCACCAGGACCATGGCGGCGTCGGCCTCGTATTCGACCCCGTCTATGGTGATCGCATGGATCGTGCTTCGGATATCCTGGATGAGCCGCAGGGTGGTGGCGACGTAGGCCGCCATTCCCCAGCGTTGCTTGTGCTCCGCGAGCGTGCCAGCCATGACCCGCGCGTCGTATCCCGCTCCACAGGCTACCGCGAAATACTGAGCCCCGCCGGGCCGCTCCATCCGTCCCAGATCGTAGCGCTTTGGTCGCGCGCTCACCAACGCCCGGGCGGCGCGCGCCGGCGAGGCGGGGATCCGCAGGTTCCCGGCCAACAGATTGCCGGTTCCGCCGGGAATAACCCCAAGCGCCACATCCGTGCCCACCAGGGCGGCGGCCGCCTGCATCGTGGTTCCGTCTCCCCCGAAAACCGCGACCACATCCACCCCTTCGGCAACGCCGTATTCCGCCAGCACTCGCGCATCGCCCGGGCCACCGGTTGCCAGGACCTCGGCGCTCCAGCCGGCGGCCTTCAGCGTGCTCATAACGGCCTTAACCGCCAGCTGGTCGGTTCGCGCCGCCGCCGGGTTGGTGATCACCAGCGCCCGGGTCACGCCTAGAACTCCCGCTCCCAGCGGAGGTCGGAGCCGATCTGATACGGGTTAGTGCTAGAGATGACGCCGAAGTTCTGCCGGCACGACTGGAGGGTCGGCTCCACGCTGGCCTGAAGGCTCCACTCCCGGCTGAACCTGAACTCGAGGCTCGCGCCGAGGTTGCTGTAGGTGAACGAGCTCAGGTTCTCGGGACAGAAGCCCGCATTCAAAGTGACGAAGGTCTTCCTGCCGACCTGCCAGCCGGCGGCGACCTGGGTGAGCGTGTTCGCTCCACCCATGCTCGTTACGCCGGGCCGGATTTCGATGAGGTCCAGCGGAACACCGATATCCTGGATCAGGGCCCGCTCGAGTTCGCTCGAAAGAGCGCTGGAGAAATAGGAGAGTCCGGTTGCCAGCGCGCTGCCGCCCCGGCCCAGGCGTGTGGCCTCGTTTGCCGGGTAGCCGGTAACCAGGTAGGACACCAGATCGGTTTCGGAGATCGGAGGATTGAAGGTGCTCTCCAGGGTGACCTTCGGAGCATACAGCGTCCCGGTAATAACGGCGATCACTGGGATTTCCTCACCCCGTACAGCCCGCACGACGTGGGTAGCCCGGATGTCGAGCGCGGCGTTCAGGTCCTTGAAGTAACGCACCGTCCCTCGTTCGACCGTAAAGTCCCTGGTCACCGGTCCGAGCTTCAGGGTGTAGCTGCCGCGAACGGCTTCCAGCGTGCCGGATGGGGTGTAGGCCTGCCGAGTCTTGCTTAGCTGCACCTGACCGTTCAACTGAATGTTGGCCTCGCTCGACCGGAGCCAGACGTCCGTCCCCATCTCCACGCCGAGCTTGGTAATGCTGAGCGAATCGAGGAACCGGTTCTGGAACTTGCCGCCGAGATTCTCCCGCCGGAGAAGGGTGGTGTCGACCAGATCCGCGATGGTGGGATCCTCGAGGTCGATGATCCGTTTGGTCACCAGATCGGCGAAGTAGAGCACTCCTTTGTTCGCCGTAAGGCTGCCGGCAAGATTGGCATGGAAGAACGGACCCTCCAGCTGTAAACCACCGGTGGCGTCCAAGGTGAGGAATCTGCTCACGTCTATCGCTCTGAAGTCGTTGGCTCGGAACCCGAGGTTGAGCACCGGACGAGCGAGGTCCTCCAGCCGGACCGACCCGGTTATGGCCAGCGACCCGTCGCCGCCCCTCAAGGTTACGTTATCCAGCACCAGCGAGTCGCCCTGGAACCGGGCGCGACCATTCATTCGCTCGTAGCGAACACCCAGCCCGGGGAGCGACATGGCGCCTTCGCGGAACTCCACGGCTCCTGAGAGCCGGGGCGTAGTCCAGGTGCCGGAGACATTGACGTCGGTCGAAAACTCGCCGGTGACCTGCCTGATGGCGGGGGTCAGGGCCTCGAGAATCCCCAGATCGACGCTGTCACCGCGGGCGTGGACCGACAGGGGACCTTCCACCTGGCGCTGCTTCGCTCCGCGCAGTGCCAGGTCCAGCGGAAGCGTGGCGCCGACGTCGAGCACGTTCTTGCCCGCCAGCCAGAGCAGGAGATCGGTCTCCAGCCGCCGGTCGGCATAGTCTACCACACCCTGGAGGAACGGTGCGTTGAAATCACCAAACTTCCCTCCATCCAGCGTCATCGTCCCTCGCAGCGTCGGCCGCTCGGCCGTGCCGCCTACCCGCGCATCGATGCCGATCTCGCCGCCCACCCCCAGGGTGTCACGCTGGAGGAGACCGTAGGCATCGTGCAGGTCGAGTCCCAGCACCCGAACCAGAAGAGAGCCTTCCGACGTGCCGGGTACCCGGCCAGCCAGCTGGATCAGGCCCGAGCCATCCTCGGCCCGGATCGTGACGGGGCTGACTGCGGGCGCCGAATCACTGAGGGTTACCGCGAACGTTTCTTCGGAGCGGTACCGATGCGCCGGCAGCGCGAAGGAAAGACTGTCGAACATGGCCACCTGGGTCTGGCCCCGCCGCCACCAGCGTCCGGCACCGTTAACTGCGAGGTTCGAGCCCACACCGGTACCGGCATTCCACTCGAGCGAGTCGGCCCAGCCACGTGCCTGGGCCCCGATCCGGTGAAAGACCCACCGGCCTGCAGTGAGAGAGTCGGAACCGATTGAGGCAGTGAGTTGTGGTCGCTGACCACCAATCCAGCTGAATGCCCCGGTCACCCGGGGCGAGCGGATTGTCTGCCATTCGAGGTTTTCGGCCAGAAAATCGGCGCTGGCCTCCAGGGTATCAAGATTGCCGGCCAGCTGAACGCTCGCCTGTGCAGTTCCCCCGAGCGGGCGGCTGTCGGGGCCGATATCCCGGGTCTGCCCCGACGTCGCCAGGAGCAGTGAGTCGAATGCAATCAGACTGTCGGCCGCGAGGGTAAAGGCCATGCGTCCAGTGTGGAGGCCCCCCCAGCCGAGGGTTCCTGATCCGCCCACCCGGGCCCCCTTCCAGACAGCGTAGGCGGTATCTACCCGGATCATGCTGTCGTGCAATCCGGCCACCGCGAAGACACTGTCCAGGGTAAGCTCCCGGAGCCGACTGCTCGACAGATTGACGCGCACCTCGCCCTCTGGAGCCTTCAAGGTGTCGATGACGCCGGTGACCGAGATCTCACCGTTCAATTGGGTGGGAAGGTCGCGGCCGGTGAGCGCCGCCAGATCCAGGCGGGAGAACCGCAGCAGCAGGTCCTCGGCACCCCATTTGGGAGGCTGCAGCGTCGCGAACCCGTGGGCTTCTATCGTTCCGATCTGGCCGCTCAGGGAAGCATCCACCCCCAGTCGAGCAAGTGAGCCCCGGCTCCGAAATGGACCTCGCAACTCGCCTCGTGCCCCGAGTGAGGGGAAGGCCCGCCGAATCCCATCGAAGGACAGCGGATCCAACATGACATCGGTGTCGAGTCCGAGGACCCGCGATCTGTTATCGAGGTGCACCGTGCCCTCGAGCAGACTGGGCGGGCGGTCCTGGTCCTGGTGCTGGGCAGTGCCGTTGAACCTGACGTTCCGCAGCGGCCCATTCAGCGTGCCCACCGCGGTGACTCGGCCCTCGAGAATCACCGCCGGAGCAATCCGGCGAACGGTGCGAAGGTCGATATCCGATTGTTTGACGCCGAACTCGGTGAAGGTGAGCCCGCTATCGGGTGAGGAGCCGATACCACCTTCGCCGGCAATGGTGGTCAAAGGATTTCCCGGCACCGCAGCGTCCCTGAAGGCCCACTCGATGCTGAGGTCGAGCGCGTTCAGAAACCCCGATCCTGCCAGTTTGCCGGTGACAGTGCCATAGAAGGGCAGACTGTCCACATAGCGGCGCGCGGCCTCGAGATCCAGCTCTCCCAGCCTCACGTTCATGTCACGGACCCCGATTCCACGCCGTCGATCGGTGATCGTCACCAGGTCGCCATCGACCTGACCCTCGGGACCGGTGAGGTGGAGGTCGCGGAGGTCGTACGCCGTCCTCACGCCGGTTTCCGACCGGGCAGTGAGGACGCCGCGTCCCGTCATCGAAGGGAAGTCGGGCGAGACCCAGCGCAGGTCCTCCAGATTGACGTGGGGCGAGATGACCTGGAAATCGAAGAGAATGGTGTCCCGGGGCCAGGTGACCGCTCCGCCGCCGGAGAATCGGGTATCCGGCAATGCGCCTCGGGAGAGGCTGAATACCGCACTGTCTCCCCGGATTCGCACCCGGCCGACCGCGTGCCTCAGCGTCACTCCGGGGTCGTTCACCCGGGTGGCGAGCGAGTCGAGATCGATGGTGAATGGCAGCCGGTCGGGAGTGGCGATACGCATGCGGGAGACCCGGGTGGCCAGATCAGCCAGAACGATCACCCGTCGAAGTCCCTCGGGAGTCTCCTCCACGATGCGGCCCGGCTTGGCCCGCTCGGCGCGGAGTGCGGAGTCGACGCTGGTCTCGGTGCGGGCCGACCGGGGAGGATTCCACGGCAGCGCGATCCGGAGCAACCCGTCCGTCATCTTGACGTTGTGGAACTCGACCAGCGGAGACTTTCCGCCTTTGGATCCCTTTCCGATGCCGAGCACTTCTTCGTAGTTCATCCGGCCGTTGCGATGCTTGATCAGCTGGATCGTGGGGCTATCCAGCTGTATCGCGCTCAAGACCACCTGGCCGGCGATGAAGTTCGGCAGCCGGTAGGCGACCCGCACCCGCGGCAGGTTCGCCAGCAGCTCTCCGCTCGTGTCGCGGACCACCAGGTCTTCGAGGGTAAGGTCGTACAGGAATGAGCCCGAGATGGACCCCACCCTCACTTGGCCGCTGACGATGCGGTCGAGGAACCTGGAAACGGTGCGTGCCAGCAGGTCTCGACCGGGAGGTGTGAGGGTCATGGAGGTGATCACCCCCAGAATCATCGCGGCACTCCCGATCACGAAGACGAACAGGAACCGCGCAAGCTGACGCCGCATCGCACGCTGGCGGCGCATCAGAACGGCTGCCCCACGGCGATATGAAAGGTGAACTTGCCTTTACGGGGCTGGATATAGGAACCCTGTCCCGCAACTGGGGTGAGGTTGCCGAGGGCATCGAACTCATACAGCGTGCCGGGCTGCAGCTTGTAGGGGTTGTAGCCCACGTCCAGCCGGGCTGGTCCCAGCGGAGTAGTTATCCGAAGTCCGAGACCCGGTGTCACCCGGATGACAGCCGCGCGTGCGTTCTCGCCGCGCCGCCAGACTCCTCCAGCATCCACAAATGCAGCCAGACGCAGACGGGAACTCAGGATCGGCGAAGGTACCCGGATCTCGACGTTCGCAACCGCTAGGCCGTTGCCACCGGTGGCCGCGACCCGGACTGAATCGGCGTTGATGGAGTCCGGGTTGGTCACCGCAGTCTGGGGTATCACGTACACCACCGGTCCGAGCTCGTTGCGGTCGAACCCGCGCACGTCATTCGGACCACCGGCATAGAATCGCTGCTCCGGCGGAATGAAGGCACCACTCTCCGACCCGACGTCCACGCTGGGTGAGACGATCAGCCCGCCCTTGACCCGCCAGCTCAGAACCACATTCCGGGAAAGCAGCCGGTACCATGTCATACCCCCCACGGCGCGAGTGAACTGCTGCAGTGTGGAAGAGCCGATATATTTGGAGCTGTAGGTCAGCTCCAGTGAGGCGATCGACCCCCGGGTAGGATCGATCAGGCTGTTTACCCGGGGGAAGTTTCCCGCGGCGGTGAGGGTCGCCAGGACCCGATTCTCCCTCAGCGGTTCGATGACATCGGCGGTACAGGCGTTGAAGAACGAGCAGAAGCTCAGGGCTGTGGCCTCGGTTCGACCATAGGACAGCGTGTAGGTGAGCGAAAGCGGGTTGCGCCGCCTGGGTGTCGTGCGGGTAAGCGCGATACTGGTACCCGTCTCCTGCCTCAGGTAGACCTTGTACTCTGAGCGCCGCTCGCTGAAAACCGAGAAGGTGACCGCATTGTTGGGAGAGAGGAACGCCGGCCGGCGCACGGAAGCACCCAGGTAGTAGTTCAGCTTGGCCGACCCGACCGAGTCGTCACGGGACTGGCCGCAGATGTTATCGTCCAGTCCCCAGTCGAGTGGCGCCCCAACCCCGACCTTCGAGACCCGGCTGGTGAGATCGAGAAGTCGACCGCCACCCAGAAAATCCCGCGAGGTCCAGCCCAGCGACCCACGGAAGCAGTCGGTGGTGGCATAACCGAGACCACCCCGGATCCGGCGACGCTTGCCCTCGTTCACCTGCACCAGCAGCGGGACCGAGTCGGCATCCGGCTGGAACGCCGCCGAGTCGATGTTGACCGAGGCAAAGCGGAACAGATCCGACTCGTAGAGGTTCCGTTGGCTTTGAAACAGCTCTTCCTGCGAATACCGCCTACCCGGCCGCGCAACCAACAGCTTCCGGACCAGTGAGGAATCCACTCGTACAGCCCCGACAACTCTGATCCGGCCGACCACCGCTCGTCGGCCGGGTGCGACATCGAGTGAGACCACGGCTCTTCGCGCCGATTTATCGACTTCGAAGCCGGTGAAGACGGTGGCTGAGGGATAGCCATGGTCCCGAAGCCGCTGGGTGATGCTGTCCGCGCTGGCCTGCATGTTGTACCGGTTGAACGGATCGCCTTGCTGGAGCGGCAGATCCTGCAGCGTCACCCGGCGCCCCCGATCCCGCAGTGAATCCAATCCAGTGATGGTGAGCGTGGCAACGACGATCGGCTCACCTTCCTTAATATTGAACGTAATGTAGACGTCCTCGGGCGTGCGGCGGACCAGCGTGTCGATTACGGTCTCGTAATACCCGCTCCGCTTGTACAAGACCCCGAGCCGGACCACGTCTCTGCGAAACTCCTGCTCGTCGAAGTACCGCTTGGCACCCAGGCCGAGCCAGCGAAGCAGGAAGCTGCGCGCGAACGTGCTGGAGTTAGTCGTGGCGATGGCGCTGGCGAGCACCTCGTCCGAAATCGCCCTGTTCCCACTGAACTCGAGCTGGCGTACGACGAGCTGGCGCTCCTGGGCGGAGAGCGGGACGGCCGAGACCAGAGCCGCGACGAGCCAGGCCAGCTGGACCACGCGGTTCATTGGCAGCAGGATGCGTCGGCCCGGAGCAAACTTCCGTTGGTCGAAGGGGACGGGTGGGGCAGCGGTGGGTGAGGTAAAGTGCCACACTCCAGAAGGAGGGTCTTACGCCCACCGGGGAACCAACAGCCGATTGACGGCACGCCGTAAGCCCGGTAGTTTGACCACCTTACGTCGTGGTGTCAACGTCAGTTGGGCAGCGGGGCCGCGGGGACCGCGGGGCAGTCGCCCCGGTTCAGCGTGCTCGGTGAACTTTTTAATGCCCCCCTGCCCCCTGCCCCGCTGTCCGACTGACAAACATGCGCCAATTCCTTATCGCGACTGCTTTCGTCATCTCTGCCTGTGGCGAGCAGGGCAGCGACCAAACCCTCAACTACTATTTCACCTACGACCCTCGATCCCTGGACCCGGCATTGTCCACCGACGTGCCGACCGGGGAGGTCGTTTCGCAGCTGTTCGACAATCTGACCCAGTTCGATGCCGACGCCCAGCTGAAGCCGGGACTCGCCCGCAGCTGGGACACGGATGCGGGCGGACGAGTCTACACCTTCCGCCTGCGCCAGAACGCCTCATTTCACGACGGCCGACCGATCAAGGCGACAGACGTGCGCGCGTCCCTGCTCCGGGCCCTGGCCCCGGGGAGCACCGGAGGCCGGAGCTGGCCCTTGTACCCTATACAGGGCGCCCGCGCCTACGCCGCCGGGTCGGCCAAGGAGGTGGCAGGGATCGTCGTGCGCGACGATTCCACCCTGGTTCTGACCCTGGAGGAACCACTCAACGTCTTTCCCAAGCTCCTGGCTATGCCGGTAGCAGCCATCGTTCCCACGCCGACCCCGCCTAACTTCGATCAGGGTCCCACCGGAAGCGGACCGTGGAAGTTCGTCTCCTGGTCGCACGACGACGCGATCCTGCTGGCGAAGAACCAGAGCTACTGGGGCGGGGCGCCGAAATCCGACACCCTCCGAATCCGAATCATTCCCGAGCCTCTGACTCAAGCAGCCGAGTACGAGGCCGGCCAGCTGAGCGTAGTCGAGGTGCCGGTGGGCGAGACCCGGCGCTGGGAGCAGACCCATGCCGACGAGCTTCAGCGCCGGCCGGCGCTACGCGACCTGTACGTCGCCATAAACACCACCCGGGGGCCCCTCAAGGACCTGCGCGTCCGCCGGGCCCTCAATCACGCGGTGGATGTCCGGACCCTGCTCGGAACCGTCATGGCCGATCGTGGGGTACTCGCCGCCGGTTCCCTGCCACCGGGGATTGTGGGTTACGACTCCACCCGGGCACCATACGGCTATGATCCCGCCAAGGCCAAGCAGCTACTTGCCGAGGCGGGATACCCCAACGGCTTCTCGATCAAGCTCTGGCGGACGCAACGCGCCGAGCTGGCCAGGTTGGCACAGTCCATTCAGCAGAACCTGGCCGAGGTCGGCATCCGGGCGGAGATTGTGGAACGGGATGCGTCGAGCGCTCGCGCCGCAGTGCGCAATGGTGAAGCGGACCTCTTCCTGACCGACTGGTGGGCCGACTATCCCGACCCCGAGAACTTTAACTTCCCGCTCTTCCACTCCCGCAACACAGGTTCGGGCGGCAATTATGCGTTCCTCTCCGACGCCGCTCTGGACTCGATGATCCTCCGCGCGCGAACCACCACCGACGAGACCGAAAAAACACGGCTATCCCGCCTGATCGACGCCCGGGTCTTCGAGCTGGCGCCGTGGATCTTTCTCTGGTTTCCGGTCGACATCTGGGCCAGTCAGCCCGACGTTACCGGCTGGCGGATCCCGCTGGTGTTCACCGGGCAGCGCTGGATGGAGGCGGAGCGTACCCGGTGAGCCGGTTCATACTGTATCGGCTCGCGCTGCTCGTCCCCACCCTGTTTGGCGTGTTGCTGGTCACCTTTCTGCTGCTCTATGTCGCCCCCGGCGATCCGGTGCAAGCGATGGTCGGAGAGCGGGCAGACCCCGAGACTCTCGCCCGACTACGGGCCGAGCTGCGGCTGGACGATCCGCTCTACCAACAGTTCGGGCACTACATCGGTGGCGTTCTCCAAGGCGATCTGGGTACCAGCTACATCACCCGGCGACCGATCCTGCGGGACCTGCTCGAGCGGTTTCCGGCCACCCTGCGGCTGGCCGGCGCGGCGATGCTCTTTGCGGCGGTCGTCGGCATAGCCGTCGGCATTTTTGGCGCCTGGCGGCCGGGCAGCTGGGCCGACCGGCTCGCGACCTTCGCCGCCTACCTGGGAGTCTCGTTCCCGGTCTATTGGGTTGGCCTGATCTTGATACTGATCTTCGCCGTGCATTTGCGCTGGCTGCCGCCGTCGGGGTCGTCCGGCCTCATCTACCTGATTCTTCCCGCCATCACCCTGGGCATGAGATCGGTCGCATTCTTGTCGCGGATGACGCGGGCAGCCATGCAGGAAGTGCTCCAGAGCGACTTTATTCGCACGGCGCGTGCCAAGGGATTGCACGAAGGCCGCGTGGTACTGTCGCACGGGTTTCGGAATGCCCTCCTGCCCGTCGTAACCGTGCTGGGGCTGGACTTCGGCAGCTATCTGACTGGCTCCATTCTGACCGAAACCATCTTTTCCTGGCCTGGAGTTGGCCGATATGTCCTCACGGCGATCGACAAGCGTGACCTCCCGGCGGTACAGGGAAGCATTCTCTTCCTCAGCCTGGTCTTCGTGATGGTGAACCTGCTGACCGACTTGCTCTATGCGCGGGTGGATCCCAGGGTGGCGTATGACTGACGGAAAGGACGGGAAAGTCGGGAAGGACGGGAAGGACGGGAAGGACGGGAAGGTGGTGAAGACCGGCAACCATTACAGCGCAATGATCTTGCGCTCGCTGTTGCTTCTTTCGACCCTTCCCGTCCTTCCCGTCCTTCCCGACCTTCCCGCTCAGTCGCTGTCCAAGCGCATCGATGCTCGCCTGGATCGTCCACCGTTCAACCGGCAGCTCTGGGGCGTAGCACTGGTGGACCAGAATGGGCGGCTGGTCTACGGCCGGAACGCCGATCGTCTCTTCATTCCCGCCAGTAACACCAAGCTGGTCGTCGCCGCCGTTGCCTCGGCCCTGCTCCCCCCCGACTGGCGGGTGAAGACCAGCGTCTACGGCGGGCCGATCGTCGGCGGCGTCCTTCTGGGAGACCTGCTTCTCTACGGCCGGGGCGACCCTACGATGGATCGCCGCTGCTACGCCACCGACTCCACCCTCGCCGGGGTGTGCGACACCGACCCGTTTGCCCGGCTGCGCCAGCTGGCCGATTCGCTCCGAGGGCTGGGCGTGCAGCTGATCGCCGGAGACGTGGTGGGCGACGGCAGCTACTTTGAGCCCACCTTGATCCACCCGAATTGGGAACAGTTTGATCTCAACTGGTGGTACGCGGCACCAGTCTCCGGACTCGGCTTCCACGATAACAGCGTCGACTTCACCTGGCAGCCGGGCCCGGCGCCGGGCGCACCGGCCGTTATCTCGATGAGTCCGGACCTTGGCGACGTCAGCTTCGAGAATCGCACCGTCACCGTGCCGCCCGGCGGGGAGTCGGACATCGGAGACCGCTTCTTCCGACATCCAGGCACGCTTCAGATCTGGGCCGAAGGTACCGTGGCCCTCGACAACCCGCGGCGCATCGAGTCGTTCGCGCTCCCGGACCCGAATCTGTACGCTGCGCGCGCCCTGCGTCAGGCGCTGACAGAGGTGGGCATCTCGGTTGCAGGCACTACCCGGTCCACCACTGACTCCACCCTCTACTCCGGTATGCGGGCAACCGCGCCGTTGGCGGAGGTCTCCTCCCGTCCGCTCCGGGACTGGATCTTTCCCATCCTCAACACCAGCCAGAACTGGTTTGCGGAAATGTTGCTAAAGCAGCTGGGCCGGCAGTTCGGGCGAGGCGGCTCATGGCCGGAAGGTCTCGAAGTGGAGCGGCGTTTTCTGATCGATTCGGTCCGAGTGGACTCGACCCAGATCTCCCTGAGCGATGGATCTGGTCTCTCGAGCACCAACCTGCTGAGCCCGGTAGCCTTTACCCAGATACTCCGCTTCATCCGTGGCCACCCGGGTTATTCCGCCTTCGCGTCCGGGCTCCCGCAGGCGGGCGCCCCCGGGTCGCTCCGCACCCGCTTTGTGGGGACGCCGCTCGCTGGGCGGGTAAGGGGAAAAACGGGAAGCATCTCCCGGGTCAACACGCTCTCGGGCTACATCGAGCTGAACCGCGGGAGATTTCTCACCTTCTCGGTGCAGGCCAACCACCACGCGCAGTCGGGTCGGGCAATTCTGGGAGTAATCGACAGTGTTGTGGTGGAGATGGGGAAAGGGGTGAGGTGAGAGCGGCAACCCAGGGGGAGGAAGGAAAGCATGTGCGGTGAGCGGTAAACGAGGGCCGTGGCACTGGAGCCGAGCCCTTGGAATGATCCTCTTCGGGGTAGCGGTCATTGCCGCCGCGACGCAGCGAGCCGCCAAGCAGGGCGTGGGTACCGATTTCCATGTGTTCTGGCAGGCAGGATATGACTTTGCCCATGGCTTGCCGCTCTACCACCCGCTCCCCGGCGCCCGCCACTTCAACTACCCGCCTTTCGCGGCTCAGGTCTTCCAGACACTCGGCCTCCTCCCGCTGAAAACGGCGGCGGGGCTTTTCTATGTCTCGAGTGCCGGACTCATCCTCATCGCTGTCTGGATTTCTCGCGACATCATACAGCGGCGACTGCAGTCTGCACGGCCGGGAGCTCTGCCGCTGGCCCTGGCGGTTCTCTGCTCTGCCGGATTCATGCTGGACAACCTCGTGCACCTTCAGGTGAACCTGGTGACGTTCGTCCTCACCCTCCTCGGCGTGCAGGCGTTCCTGTCGAAACGAGGCTTTGCCGCGGCAGGGTGGCTGGTGGCGGCCACCGCCATCAAGCTCACCCCGGTGTTCTTTCTTGTCTGGGCGGTGATTCGCGGAAGCCGGCGCACATTCGCAGCCATCTCGGTATTCGGTGTGCTGTGCCTGATGCTCCCCGTCATTCAGCGGGGGAGCGCGCAGGGAGCGGCGGACCTGAGGGAATACTACGGAAGTTTTCTTGAGCAGTTCGCTGCAGGAGGCGTGGTTGCGAATTACCGTAATCAGAATCTTGCCGCGCTGGCCTACCGGGCCGTCGTTCCGGCGGCAGCTGAAGATGTACCACCTTACGAGTACGCTTACTTGCCATCCCTCGCTGCGGCCGCGCCAATGGTCTATCGGGTGCTGGCCTTGATAGTACTGGCGGCCTTCCTCACGAGTCTCGTGCGGTTGAGGCTGGCGGGGCGGCAGATTTCAGCGCTCGAGATCTCCAGTGTCTTCTTGGCGGGCCATCTCTTGTCGGGAATCACCTGGAAGGCGCATCTGGTCACGCTGCTGTTCGTCTTCTACGCCTTCTTGGTGCTGGATTTCGGTCGGTTTGGGAGAGCGGGACGGCTGGCCCTTGGACTGGCCTGGGCAGGCATTGCAGTCATCGGCCTGGGGCGCGACGTGATTGGAAGCCGCCTGCATCACTACCTGGCGGGGTACAGTGTGTTCGTGTGGGTGATGCTGCTCCTGTTCACCCTGAGCATTGTATGGAGTCAACGGGACTCTGGCCCCCTCAGTCGCTCCGCTCCCTCAGGGTGACAGTGGTTCTTCCCTTCTACCGCTCACGCCTTTCCTTTCCCCGCTCACCGCCTCTCAGTCGTCCTTCTGCCCGAAAAGCGCCATGTTCGACGAATGCCCCGGATTGACCTTGGCCTTGGGATTGATCCAGTGTACCGCGTTGTTCACCGCAATACAGGCCTCGCCCGCGCCGGTGGCGATCAGCTTGAGCTTTCCAGGGTAGTTGGTGATGTCCCCCGCGGCATAGATCCCAGGCACGTTGGTGGCCATCACCTGATCCACCCTGATGTCCGCCTTCTCCGTATCGAGCCCCCACTCCTTGATCGCACCGAGATCGGAGTGGAACCCGAGCAACGGGATCACGGCGTCCATCTCGAGCGTCTCTTCCTCCTTCGTCTTGCTGTTGAAGATGGTGACCCGCTCGACCTTACCGTTGCCGTGGAGCGCCTTCACCTCCCAGAAGGTGCGCAAATCGCACTTCCCAGCGCGCTGGAATTCCTGCACCTGACTGATTGTCGCCTGGTGGGCCCGGAAGCCGTCGCGCCGGTGAATGAGCATGATGGACTTGGCGATGCCCTGCAGGTTCACCGCCCAGTCGAAGGCAGAATCACCACCACCCACCAAGAGCACCCGCTGGCCCTGGAACTGTTTCGGGTCCAACACCTTGAAGAAGAGACCCTTTTCCTCGAAACCATCCTCGCCCTCAATGCCCAGCTTCCGGGCCTCGAACGCACCGATACCAGCGGCAATGACGATGGTCCGCGTGGGATACTCGGACTCTGAAGTCTCGAGCAGGAAGTGACTAGCTCCGTTCTCCTCCACCTGCCGCAGTCCGGTCACGATCTCGCCCAGGTGGGTGGTGGCTCCAAACTGCAGCGCCTGCGTCGCCATGTCCCGCACCAGGTCCTTGGCGAGCACCTTGGGAAAGCCGGCCACATCGAAGATGTACTTCTCTGGATATAGGGCCATCAGTTGGCCACCCAGAGCCGGGAGCGCGTCGATGATGCGCGCGGATGCCCCGCGCATGCCAGCGTAGAAGGCGGCGAACAGGCCGGTTGGGCCACCGCCGATGATGGATATGTCTTTCAGCTCCTGCTCGGTCACTGCATCTCCTGAGGGCGATGGCTATTGGCTATGGCTATTGGCCAAAATGTAAGCCCTTTCGCTTCGCATCGGGACTCGGCACATTGACGGCCATGCCCCCGAGATTCATCCGGTTGCTGGTCGTTGTGCCCCTGCTCCTCGGCGCCGGCCTGGGCGTGAGCGGCTGTCGGGGCGCGGGACGCTTTCTGGGCGAGCTGTTTCGCGAGCGTCCACCCTCTCCCCTCGACTCGATGAGCGTTGCCAGCGATGTGCGGGTCGACTCGTCTGGGTACCTGGTGGGAAGCTTCGTGGGCGAAGGCACCAGCCGGGCCGTGCATCTCCTCTCGAGCGACACGGGACTCGTGGCCGCACTGGTGCGCCGCTATCGACGAGACCTCCTTCAGGCGGACCAGCCCTGGGGGCCGCTTGCGCGCGAGGGAGTCGTCACCCTCGGGTCCACCGGCGGTCGTCGGACAACGGGCTCGCCAAAGATCGGGCGCGCGATGGTGGGCTCGCCTCTTGGCCAGACCGGGGTCGTACCGCGCGCCATTCTGCTTCGCGGCAGCTCCTGTGGCTGGCGGGGTGCTCAGGTCGAGATCATCGTGGATCATGATCGCGGCACCCGCGGTCCGCCATTGCAAGGCCCTGTGCTGGGCTCTCTGACGCGTACCGACTCCGCGATCCCCGAACCAAATGTTGGGTTTCGCCAGCGGGAGCCGCTCGCGCCACCCAGTTTCGAGCTGGCAGACGAGCTGATCGCCCGAACCGGCAGGGCCATGGACTCCGTGCTCGCCGGCCGCTTCCCGTCACTGGTGCTGAGGGGTCCGGCTGATTCGAGGATCGAGACCAACACCCTGTCGGATGTGGACGCCGCGGACGTGATGGCCTTCCGTTCGGCGCCCGGCAGGGTCCGCTTCGCGGTCTCACTCCGGGAACGGCGGATAACCGCGCGGGACGATACGCTGCTGGCGGCCACAGTCATGGCGTGGGACAGCGCGGGAACCTGGCAGCAGACGATCTTTCGTCCGACATTGCTCTCTTTCCGCCGCGGCCGCCTCGCCCCTTATGGCTCCCTTCGACGGAGCATCTTCTGGCGGCGGCTCCAGCCGATCAGCGACTTTGGGTTTCAGCGTGACAACCTGTGGATGGAGCAGGTCGATGTGGCCGAGCGCAGTGTGATCTGGGGAATTATCCAGCCGGGCGGCAACGTGGTCGTCGCGGCGGCCGAAGTGGAGGCGCCCTGTCGGTGAAGATCTATACCAGGACGGGTGATACAGGCGAGACCGCGTTGTTCGGCGGTGGCCGGGTACCCAAGGATCATTCCCGGGTGGCAGCGTACGGGGACGTGGACGAGCTGAATTCTGTAATCGGACTTATCCGTGCCACCGAGCCTGCGGCCCTCTTTGACCCGCTGCTCGAGTCGATCCAGCGCGACCTCTTTTCTATCGGCGGGCACCTGGCCACCCCGGATCCTGAGCGGGTGCGCAAGGCACTGGAGAAGGCGACGCTCTCACCAGAACGGGTGAGCGAGTTCGAGCGAGCCATGGATCAGGCTGACCAGGAGCTCCAGCCGCTCAAGGCCTTTGTGCTTCCGGCTGGGACCCCCAAGGCGTCCGCACTACACCTGGGCCGTACGGTCTGCCGTCGTGCCGAAAGAAGCGTCGTGCACCTGGCGCATGACAACGATGTGCCTGAGCTCTTCGTGGTCTACCTCAATCGGCTTTCCGACTTGCTCTTTACCCTCGCTCGGCTGGCAAACCACCGTGCCGGCGTGAGTGACGTGACCTGGTGATCGCCAAACCTGTCGTCGTGAGCCACGCGCTGGGACACTACCCCGTGTATGTCGAGCCCGGGGCACTCGCCCGGCTGGACCGGCTGGTGGGCGAGCACCTCCCCGGACGACGCGTCGCCATGATCGCGGACGACTCGGTACACCGGCTTTATCGACTTGGCCGAATGGGTGCAGCCCCCTGGGCCGGGGAGACCGTCACCTTCGCCGCCGGAGAGAAATCCAAGACGCGGGAGTCCTGGGCCCGCCTCACCGACACCCTCATGGAGCGCGGGTTCGGGCGCGACAGCGGGCTGATCGCCTTGGGGGGAGGGGTCACTGGTGACCTTGCGGGGTTCGTAGCTGCCACCTACATGCGTGGAGTGCCGTATATCCAGGTGCCAACCACCTTGCTGGCCATGGTTGATGCGTCGGTCGGCGGCAAGACCGGAGTGGATACCCCTCAGGGCAAGAATCTGGTTGGAGCCTTTCACCCCCCTGCGGCGGTGCTTGCCGATCCTCAAACGCTGGCGACTCTCCCCCATAGGGACTATCGCGCCGGACTGGCGGAGGCGGTGAAGCACGGCCTCATCGCGGATCGGGAATACTTCGAGTGGATGGAGGCCAACGCCCTTGAGATCTCCTCTCGCGGTCTGGACCCGCTTACCCGCCTCATCCGGCGAAGTGTAGAGATCAAGGCCGAGGTTGTGAGCGGAGACGAGCGCGAGTCGGGACCGCGGGCCATCCTCAACGCCGGCCATACCGTGGCCCACGCGTTGGAACGAGCGTCAGGTTACGAACTCTCCCACGGCGAGGCCGTTGCCCTGGGTCTGATTGTCGAGTGCGAGCTGGCGGAGCAGCTCGGTATCGCCTCGCCCGGACTACGGAACCGGGTTGCGACTCTGCTTGGCCGGTTCGGTCTGCCTGCGCGGCTTCCGCCGATCGATCGAAGCACGCTCCTGGGGAACATGACCATCGATAAGAAGAACCGGCGGGGGCAGGTTCACTTCGCGCTGCCGAGACAGATGGGAGAAATGCATCAGGAGAAGGGCTGGACTACCCCGGTGAAAGTGGAGGCCATTGGGGCGGCAATAGCGGCGCTGGAGTGACCTCCGAAGGCATCTATGTGGTTGAACTGCAGTCTCTTGCAGCAAATTGGTGCCGCTCGGCAGGCGGAGGCCGTTTCTGCACAAAGTGGATAAAACCACGAAGCGTTTGCCCAGTAACATTTTGTGATGTGGAAAGATTTTTTTGCTTGACCCCGCCGAGCGCTATTCCTATATTGGCTCATCCTCTCCGAATAGCTCTGGTCACCGCAGCCATAATCGCAGCGCATTTCAACTCTGCCGGGGTTGTCTATGACCGTCGTTCGTACCGGGAAAGCCCGGCCGTTTGCCCGCTCCACTCCTTCCGGCGCGTTCGATCAATACCTGCTCGATATCCAGAAGCTCCCGATGATCTCCGACCCCGACGAGGAGAAGCGTCTGGCCAGATGTGCGCTGGCGGGCGATGAGATCGCCGCCGAGCGACTGGTCACCGCCAACCTGCGGTTCGTGATCTCGTACGTGAAGAAATATCAGGGACACGGGCTCGACTTGTCGGAGCTGGTTGCCATCGGTAACGAAGGCCTTCTGAAGGCGGTCAAGAAGTTCGATCCCGACCACGGAGTGAAGTTCATTTCGTATGCGGTCTGGTGGGTACGCCAGGCGGTTTTGAAGGCGCTGGCGGAGCAGACTCGCAGCGTTCGGATCCCGCTGAACCAGAATTCCGCGCTGGTGCGGATGTCGCGAGCCAAGAGCTTTCTGGCTCAGGAGCTCGGGCGGGAGCCGACCGACGCCGAGATTGCCATCGCGCTCAACGATAGCGTCGACAACATCCGCTCGGCTCATCGGATGACATCGACCGAGGTCTCGCTTGACGCGCCGGTGGAGCGCCAGGACCGCGGGGCCAGCACCTTCGGCGAGCGAGTGGCGGGCACCGGCGGTAGCGAGATCGAGGAGATGACGGACGTCCGGCTCCAGCGCGAGTTTATCGACCGGATTTTCGAGCGGCACCTCACTCCCCGCGAGCGAAAGATTCTATCCCTCTACTACGGCCTCGAGGAAGGATCCGAAGCCCTCACCCTGGAAAAGATCGGCGCCCTGCTCGGGGTGACTCGCGAGCGCATCCGGCAGATCCGGGAGCGCGCGTTCGAGAAGCTGCGTGATTCCCCTGATGTGCGGTCGCTCCGGGGGTTCTGGGGAGCAGCCTGATGGCAGCGGGGCCGGGCAGCGGGGCAGCAGGGCGGTGACGAGAAGGGTCGGCGGAATGCAGCCGGCCTTTCTAGTTCCGAACCCATAGACATTCTGCCCCGCCGCCCCCCTGCCCCGCTACATTCCGGCATGTCTTCCCGGCTTCCCATCTTTCCACTCACAGCGGTGCTGTTCCCTGGTACGCCGCTTCCGCTGCACATCTTCGAGCCGCGGTACAAGCGGATGCTGGTGGACTGTCTCGCTGCGGACCGGCGTTTTGGAATCACGCCCGTGCCGCCAGCGCGCGACGTCCCCGAGCCGGGGACGGTAGGCTGTGTGGCCGAGGTGCGGGTAAATCAGGAGCTGCCGGATGGCCGTTCGAACATCGTAGTGGTAGGCGGCTCACGGTTTGTGCTCAGCCGGCTCCTCGATGAGTCTCTCCCGTATCTCGTTGCCCAGGTTCAGACCTTTGACGATGATCCAAACACCGCGCCCCCCGCGGAAGAGACGAGTATGTTGCGGGCGCTTTTCGGTCGCTACTTCTCCGGATTACGCCAGCTCAACGACGTGGAGCCGGAGGAGCCGGCGCTGCCCGATGACCCCCTGGGTCTCTCCTTTCAAGTGGCCGGGGCTATCGAGTGTGACCCCGGCGTCAAGCACCGGCTGCTGGCGGAACGATCGACCAGCCGTCGATTCAAGGCGCTGCTGCTGCTGCTCCCGGTGCTCACCAGTGCGGTCGAGAGCGCGCTGAAGGTACACCAGCGCGCTCACACCAATGGGAAAGGCGGCGCGGCCACCGACATCGTCGCAGACCAATGAACTCCTCCCTGATCGACGCGCTGGTTCGGATCGTTGGACCCCAGTGGGTGCGCCATCGGCGTGCCGATATGGCCACCTACGCGATGGATGGCCTCCCCACTCACGAATCGATTCCCGGCCTGGTGATCATGCCGGGGAGCCCCTCTGAGGTGCGGGAGATCGTGCGCCTGTTGCACCTCATTCAGGTGCCATTCGTCGCCCGGGGCGCCGGCACCGGGCTGTCGGGCGGAGCGCTCGCCGAGTCGGACGCTGTGCTCATCACCCTGACCCGGATGAACCGCATCCTCCGCGTCGATCCGATTCAACGGAGGGCAGTCGTTCAGCCTGGTGTCGTGAACGCCCGGCTCTCCGAAGCCGTGGCCCCTCTCGGACTCCAGTACGTTCCGGATCCATCAAGCCAGGCGGCCTGCACGGTTGGCGGCAACGTGGCCGAGAATGCGGGCGGACCTCACTGCCTCAAATACGGAGTGACCACCAATCACATCGTGTCACTGGAGGTGGTGCTCCCGGACGGCTCGGTCCTCCGGCTAGGTTCCGACCAGGGCGAGGCCTGGGGTCCCGACCTCGTGGGGTTGTTCGTTGGGAGCGAAGGGATGTTCGGGATTGCCACCGAGATCACGGTCAGGCTGGAGGCGATCCCTGAAAGTGTGCGGACGATGTTAGCTGACTTTACCACCGTGCGGGCCGCCAGTGAGGCCGTGTCGGCAATCATCGCCGCCGGAATCGTGCCCGCGGCACTCGAGATGATGGACAAGGCCTGCGTCGCGGCGGTGGAGGCCTCTATCTATGCCGCCGGATACCCAACGGATGCGGCTGCGGTCCTGCTGGTCGAGCTTGACGGCCAGACCGATGCCGTCGGGGCCGAAGCACACACCGTCAAGGATATCCTGCTCGAGTGCGGGGCCCGCGAGGTGCGGAGCGCATCGACCGCGGTGGACAGGGGACGGCTCTGGCAAGGGCGCAAGAAGGCGTTTGGGGCGATGGGGCGGATCGCACCGGACCTCGCGGTGCAGGACGCCGTGGTGCCCCGCTCAGCCCTGCCGGCCATCATGGACCAGATAGAGGCGATCCGGCAGCATCACGATCTCACCATCAGCAACGTGTTCCATGCCGGAGACGGCAATCTCCACCCGAACATCAGCTTCGACCGGCGCGATCCGGCGGTAGCCTCACGGGTCCAACTGGCCTGCCGCGAGATCATGGCCGCCTGTGTCGCCGCGGGAGGAAGCATCACCGGTGAGCACGGGGTCGGATCGGACAAGCTCGACTACATGCCCTGGATCTTCGACGCCCAGACCCTCGGCGCCATGCGCGCTGTCCGCCGGGTATTCGATCCGGAGGAACGGGCCAACCCGGGTAAGGTCTATCCGGTACACGCCTGCCGTGAGTGGCACGCGGTGAAGAGCGCCCGCCAATGAGTGACGCCATCTACGCCCGGCTTCGCGCCCTGCTCGGCACTGCCGGCGTCGACCGGGATGCCAACGGGGTGGCACGGGCCAGCCCGGACTCGAGCGACGCCCTCTCTCTGGTATGCCGCCTGGCGCATGAGGAAAGCTGGAAGATCCGGGTCGAAGGCAGAGGGACATGGCTGGCCCCAGATGCGCCCGCCGACCTGGTGGTGCGCACCCGCGCCCTGGAGCAGATCGTGTCGGTCAGCCCGGCCGACCTGGTCGCCACGGTTCAGGGAGGCGCATCTCTCGAGGCGCTGAGGCGGCGGCTCGCCGACTATGGCATGTGGCTCGCCATCGACCCACCAGGCCGCCCTGACCGGAGCATTGGCTCGGTGATCGCCACCGCCACGGCCGGCCCTCTCCGTCACGGGTACGGGCCGGTGCGAGACCACGTGCTCGGCTGCACCGTCGCCACCGGTGACGGGAGATTGGTTAACGCCGGTGGCCGGGTGGTGAAGAACGTGGCCGGCTACGACCTCACCAAGCTCCAAGTGGGAGGCTTCGGCGGTTTCGGAATTATCGCCGACGTCCATCTCCGCCTTCGCGCGCTGCCCCGGGCCGATGTCACC
>DATBSM010000277.1:0-5959 GCA_036559785.1 Gemmatimonadales bacterium | reverse complement strand
TTGGCCCCGAACAGGAGCAGCACGACCAGCAGGATGACCATGATCTCGGTGAAACCGAGGTTACCCACAAGGACCTCCTAGAAAAGCGAACGCGCGATCAGGTACGCCACGAGGACTCCGATCAGGCTCAGGAGGGACACGTGGAGCCCGACCGGCCCCAAGGTGAAGGATATCACCAGCAGGTCAGCAGAGACAGGGCCGAAGGTGGCGGTCCAGGTGCTGGTGAAGAACGTCCGAGCCGCGCTGTCGGGAAGGGTCTGGCGCACCAGGGCGTTCAACGCGCCACCCGCCACGAACCCGGCGATGAGAACGCCCAGGTAAAACCCGGGCCGGCGTGGGCCGCTCGGCATCAGCGCCTGCGATCGATGACATACGTGATGCTGGCCCGCAGCGCCTCACGCGCGGCGGACGGCGGCACGAGGTCGAGCTCGCCCTCGGCGAGCTGAGCCAGGCGCAGTGCGCGCTCCCGGGCATACTCCAAGCCGCCCGCACGGGTGACAGTCATAATGACCTCCGCAATTTGGGAATCGCTGGGCTCCGGCGTTTGCAGCAGGCGGGACACCCCGCGACGTTCGGGAGTATCCATTCTGGGCAGAGCAGCGATGAGGGGCAGGGTTACCTTGTGCTCCCGCAGGTCCGAGCCAAATGGCTTTCCGGTTACGGAGGCGTCCTCGGTGTAGTCCAGCAGATCGTCAACGATCTGAAAGGCCATTCCCAGTGCCGCGCCGAAGCGCCTCAGAGCCGCACGCTCCTCTACCGGAGCCCGAAGCGCGCCGATCTCACACGCGCCCGACACGAGCGAGGCCGTCTTGGCTTGAATCAGGAGGTCGTACTGCTCCTCCGAGAACTCGAGGGGGTCATGGGCCAGCAGCTGCCGCATCTCGCCGACGGTCATGTCGTTGGTCACTCGGCTCAGCACCCGAAGCGGCTCCAGGTCACCCAGTCGGACCAGCTCGATGACGGCGCGCGAGTACAGATAGTCTCCCATGATCACCGAGATCTGGTGACTGAACAGGGAGTTGATCGTGGGCATGCCGCGGCGAAGAACCGAATGATCTACCGAGTCATCGTGCACCAGAGTAGCCAGGTGGATCAACTCGATCACCGCCGCCAGCGAGGTGGCGCGGGGATCCTGTCCACCGGTCGCCTCTTCCGCCAGGAGCAGCAGCGTGGGCCGAAACATCTTGCCCTGCATCTGAAAGAGATGCGAGTTGACCTCGGTGATCAGGCCGAAATCCGCCTCCACGATCCGCCGGAGCTCCTGCTGTACCCGCTCCAGCCGCGGCCGGACGCCGCGCTGGAGATCTTCCAGGGTGATCGGGGCAGTCTGAAAGCTCATTATCGTCTTCCTGCGGACAGTTTCTGCACCCGCTTGCTCAGATCCATGAAGCCGATATCCACTACCAGAGCCCGCTCGTAGCTGGCGATGGCCTCCGCCGGCTTGCCGAGCGCCTCTGACGCGCGGCCCATCCAGTATAGCAGCCCGATCTTGGCTTCATCGGTACCGGGCAAACTATCCACCGCGCGCTTCAACACCGATTCGCAGGCCGCGAACTGTCCCTTCTCGAAGAATGCGGTGCCCAGGGCTTCGGACGTACGCAGCCGTCCTTCAGACGATTTGAGTGCTTTCTGGAACTCTCCGATGGCTTCATCCAACAGGCCCATTTCCTTGAAAGCCACCCCGAGGTCGTAGTGAGCCTCATAGTCCTCGGAATCCAGATTCTGCTCGATCCCTCGTTTGAACTGCTCCAGAATCTCATGGAACTCCCTCTGCTCATCCTGGTCCTGAGGCTCCCGCCGGTTCACCCGCATCCGGGTGTCTCGCTGCTTTTCCTCCTCGAACACCATCGACCCGAGATCGACAAAATCCCCACTGGCCTCCGCGGCGGCCCGCTTTGGGGTGGGTGCCACCGACGGCGGCTTGGGCGGCGACGGGGCGGCGGCCGCAGGCTTGGGGGCTGCCGGCGCGGGCTTGGGGGCTGTCGGCGCGGGCTTGGGAGCTGTCGGCGCGGGCTTGGGGGCTGCCGGCGCGGGCTTGTAGGACGCGGGGACCGGACTTTGAGGGTCGGGTACGGGCTGGGGCTGCGCCGCGGGTTTCGGTGGAGGTGGGGCTTCACGCTTCACCTCGGCGGGAACACCCAGCCGCTCCAGCGCAGCCGCCGCACGCACGTGGTTGGGATCGTGCTCGATCACCCGGCCGTAGACCGCGATGGCCTTGTCCAACGCACCAGACTTGGCCAGCGCGTCTCCCAGGCCGAGATACGCCTCTAGCAGCGGACCCCGGTCCCCTGCCCGGTAGGCCAGCTCGACCCGCTTTTGATGGTAGCTGACACTATCGGGGGTGAGCTCCACCAGCCGATCCGCCATCTCGGCGGCTCGAGCCCAATCCTCACGATCCTCATATCCGGCAAGCGCGAGCTCCAGCTCCTCAGCGACCCGGGAATCCTCCCCGGCGGCCAGGAGTCCCTCGGCCATGTCCAAGTGGACGTCCGGATTCTCAGGATCATCCAGCACGCGTTCTTCCAGATCGGCGAGCGTAGGTGCGGTCTGCTCCTCCGGCTGAATCAGCGGCAGCCCACCGGTGACATCCGGCGGATCCCCGTCCTCAATGGAATCCAGAGAGGTCTCTGGCTCCCCTGGCAGGTCTAGTACGATATCGGTTTCGGGTATGGCCCCGAAGTCGTCAGGCAGGTCGAGTGAGCCCGCGCCCAGGTCGGGCGAGAACTCGTAGCCCGTGCCCTGCATGCCATCCAGCTGGATGCCATCGTAGCCCAGATCGGGCGGTTCCTGGCGCTGAATCTCCAGCGGTGAATCCAGGTCGAGATTACCCTCGAGCAAGGGGTCCCCGATCCGTTCCAGGCCGGCGATGGTATCCGATTCCAGCGGAGTTTCAGTAACCAACGAGTCGATGATCAGATCGTCCATCGCATCCGAGGCCGGAGTCAGACTGTCGTTGCTGATCAGGCCTTCGGGCACCCCGGTCTCCAGTATCGGTGGCGGCAGCACCTCCTTGACGGAACGGGGCGGCTCAACAGACCGATGGGACTCTTTGGGACGCGCGTGTGCGGCTGGAGGTACCGGCGGGGCTCCGATGTCCATACCGGTATCCAGAAAGATCAGGTCACCTTTGCGCGGTGGGCTGGACGCGGGCGCGGCAGGCGGAGAGTGCTCGGGAGCTTCCGACCCAGCGGAGCTGAGCCGCTCTCGGGCCTTTCGAGCCCCCGCCTTGTCGCCCATAGCCTCCAGATCCTCTGCCATCTTCTCGAGCTGCTCCCGTGCCTCGTCCTCTCGGGACGTGGCCCGCAGCAGCTCTACCAGCATGCT
This sequence comes from Gemmatimonadales bacterium, assembly GCA_036559785.1. Lineage (GTDB taxonomy): Bacteria > Gemmatimonadota > Gemmatimonadetes > Gemmatimonadales > GWC2-71-9 > CAVVWJ01. The sequence goes on along the minus strand of DATBSM010000277.1, from coordinate 2,635 downwards.
GCGGATCTCCTGGCTGCCGGAGAACTGGTCGGCAAACAACTTGACCGCCTGGAAGGCCTGGTCCAGCTGCCCCAGCGCATTCATCCGCTCGAGGAACTCGATCAGATTCCGCTTCGCCTCGATGACGACGTTCTTGCGGGCATGGAGCTGGGACAGCTTCAAGTAGGTCTGCGTCCTGCCGGGGTTGACCCGAAGGATCTTGCCGCAGAGTGCAATGGCGTTGTTGAAGAACCCCTGATCCGCGTAGAGGTCGACCGCCCGCTCGTAGGAGCGAACCGCTTCGGCCGTGTCATTGATCTTGAGGTAGAGGTCGCCCACGCGGTTATACAACGACAAGTCAGGGGTGGTTTCGGCCCCCGACTCGGCCTGTTGGATGGCTTTCAGGTAGACTTCGATGGCCTTCCGCCAGTCCTCCTTCTGCTCCAGCTTGCGCGCCGTGTCTTTCAGCTTTTCCAGATTCATTCGGCTCGGGCTGAGAAGGGGTGACCGGGGATAAGAGGCGGAGCGAGCGAAAGATACCGGGCCGCCAGAGGGGCAGCAAGGCGGCTGGGCGGCCGGGCGGCCGGGCGGCAACCAGGTGGAAAAAGAGGAGTGAGTCCTGCCTTCTACCGACCAGCCGTCCCGCTGCCCTGCTGCCACCCCGGATCCAGTTCACCATCGGCCACGGCCCGGGACAGGCGCTCCAAATCGGGCGCTGGCGGCCGATCCGGCCCCAACGGGAGCACCGGCGGTGTCAGGTTCCGGATGCCGCGATGCAAGGCTGCAACCCCCCGCCCGGGCGTCAACGGGCGCAGAAACTCCAGGCCCTGGGCGGCGCAAAGCAGCTCGGCCGCCACCACCCTCTGGGCGTTGGTGAGAATGCGGCCGGCCTTGAAGGCGGACGCCATGCCCATCGGGACAAAATCCTCCTGGTTTGCATCCGTGGGAATCGAGCCGATGCTGGCCGGCATCGCCAAGGCACGCGACTCGGCCACCAGCGATGCGGCGGTGATCTGCACCATCATCAAACCGGAGGAAAGGCCGGGGTCTTTGGTGAGGAAGGCCGGGAGACCCTGCGAAAGGTCGGGGTTCACCAACCGCTCCACCCGACGCTCAGCGATCGCCTGCAGGGTTGTCAGGGTCAACGCCAGAATGTCGAGCGCCTGAGCCACCGGCTGCCCGTGGAAGTTTCCTCCCGAGATCACATCGCCGTTGTCGAAGACCAGGGGATTGTCGGTGGAGGCGTTGAGCTCCACCGTCACCGTCTCCTCGGCAAACCGGATCGCGTCGGCCACGGCACCGAAGACCTGAGGGGCACACCGCAGGCTATACGCGTCCTGTACCCGAGGGTCGTTCTCCCGGTGCGACTCCCGGATTTCACTGTTCTCGAGCAGGGCGCGCATCAACGACGCAGCCCGGATCTGCCCCTGATGGGGCCGGGCCTCGTGGATTCGCGGATCCAGCGGTGCTGGCGTCCCGCGTAGCGCCTCGAGGCTCATGGCGGCGGCTCCCACCGCGGTTCGCCAGAGCACATTGGAATCGTGGACCAGCAGAGCCAGGAGCGCGGTCTGCGCCTGGGTCCCGTTGATGAAAGCCAGGCCTTCCTTGGGCCCAAACCGATAGGGCGTGAGCCCGGCCGCGGCGAGCGCCCCGGCCGCAGGCACCCGGTGGCCTGCGGGGGAAAGCACTTCTCCTTCGCCCATGAGCGCCAGGCCAACGTGGCTCAAGGGGGCAAGGTCTCCACTCGCTCCCACGCTGCCCTGCTCCGGCACCAGCGGCTGCACTCCGGCGTTGAGCAGCTCAACCAATGCCTCTACCAGAGCCGGTTGCACTCCGCTTGTCGGGCGGAGAAGAACATTGGCGCGGAGCAGCATGATCGCTCGTACCACGGGGGCGGGCAGCGGACTGCCCACGCCCGCGGCATGACTGCGCATGAGGTTGGTTTGGAGCTGGTCGAGCTGGTCGGGGGGAATCCGTACGTTCGCGAGCTTCCCGAAGCCGGTATTGATCCCGTAGATCGTTTGTCCTGACTCCAGCGCCCGATCTACCAGTCGCCGGCTCTGGAGCAGTGCCTTCCGGGCCGCTTGGTCCAGCGTGACCCGTACCGCCGGGGAGCGGGCCACGCGGACCACGTCGTCGATCGTGAGGGACCGGCCATCAAGAACACAGGTTGATTCGGGCATCGCCCGAAGTTGCCGCAGCGGGGGTGTTGATTCAACCCCCACTCTGCTCAGGGGCTGGTGTTCTTCTTCGCTACGAGCAGCTGAGGGTTGCCCGGATCGGTCTGGAAAGCCCAGTCCAGGATCAGAAAGGTCTGCCCTACATGCGTGACCCGGACCGCCCCAAATCGGGCGAAGCCATCGCCGCCGTCAGTCTCGAAGACATATCCAAACCCTGGCGATGCCTCGATCGGCGTGACCTCGTACGGCGCGCAACCATCCACGCTGGAGTCCGGGGTGCAGGGAGCCAGGTCGATACTGGTGAGATCGCCAACCGGAACCGGTCCATAGAACTCTACACCCGTTCCAGTCCGCACCGGCTCCAGGAACAAGAATCCGTCAACGTCCCGCTCGACGGAAAAATCGATGGTCGAGGAGGAGCCTGCCCGGACAAGGCCCAGCTCGTTGTCCTGGACCCGTGAGTCCGCGTTGAGGTC
>DATBSM010000276.1:0-12486 GCA_036559785.1 Gemmatimonadales bacterium | reverse complement strand
CGACTGTCACACAGTTCGGGGCGACGGTCGCTCATTTCCTGGCGACGGAGCCACATCGTCGGCCGCGGGAACGGCATTGTGAACGACGGTCACACACTTCGGGGCGACGGTCGCTCATTTCCTGGCGACGGAGCCCATCATCGGCTGCGGGGAACGACATTGTGAACGACCGTCACACAGTTCGGGGGGACCGTCACGTATTTCTTGGCGATGGGAGCCACGTCGCGGGCGGCGGGAACGACTTTGCAGGCGGCGGCTCTCCACTCGCAGGTGACGGCTCTCCAATCGCGGCCGACGGATCTCCACAACAGGCGACAGGTGTCCAATCGCGGGCGACGGGTCTCCGCTTCTCGGCGTCGGTCTCCAATTCTGGGCGTCGGGAACAACCTTACGCTCGGCGGGAACACATTTCTTTGGAACAGGAGTGCATCTAGCGCGGTAGCTCCTGCAACCTCCGGGGCCATGGGTCTGGCGTCTATTTTGGCCTCCCTTATTCGACTTATATGTAGACCGGGGCGAGGCAATCGGCCTCACCCGGAATCCACACCGCGAACCGAGCGTCGAAGGTCAAGGGCTGGAGAGAGCGTATGTTGCTACCGACCGTCTACATCCCGTCCCGGGTCATGCCGCCGATGGTGACCTGTAGATCCTGCAGCCGCCGCTCCAGGAACCTCCGCTGTGGCCCCTGGGCAATGAGGTCCAGGGCCCGCTGGTACGATTTCTTTGCCTCCTCCGTCCGTCCCAGCCGACGGCACAGCTCGGCCCGCGCCGAGTAGGTCGGCGCGTAGTCGGTCAGCTCCCCGCGGGCCAGGATGAGCTCTATGAGCCTCAACCCGGCTTCCGGCCCATCCCGCATCGCCACCGCGGCCGCGCGGTTGAGCTCGATCACGGGCGACGGATCTGCCCGCAGCAAGGCGTCGTACAGTCCCACGATCTCGGCCCAGTCGGTCTCCGCGGCGCTCGGCGCTTCGGCATGGACGGCCGCGATGGCTGCCTGCAAGGTGTAGGGCCCGAAGTTCCGCGACCGGAGCGCCTGTTCTACCAGGGCCGCCCCCTCGGTGATCTGCTCTCGATTCCAGCGCGAGCGGTCCTGATCGTCCAGCAGCACCACCTCGCCATCCGCGGTGGCCCGCGCCTCCCGCCGTGACTCGTGCAACAGCATCAGCGCCAGCAAACCGACGGCCTCGGGCTCGGGAAGCAGCTCGACCACTAGCCGCCCCAGCCGGATGGCCTCGGCGGAGAGATCGCGCCGGGTGAGCGACTCGCCCGACGAGGCCGAGTAGCCCTCGTTGAACACCAGGTAGACGACGTGGAGGACGGTGGCGAGCCGCTCGGGCAGGTCGGCCCGGGCCGGCACCTGATAGGGAATGCGGGCGGCCTTGATCTTGGCCTTGGCCCGCACGATCCGCTGAGCCAGCGTGGGCGCCGGCAGGAGAAACGCACGTGCGATCTCTTCGGTGCTGAGGCCGCAGACTTCGCGGAGGGTGAGAGCGATCTGCGCGTCGGGGGGCAGGGCAGGGTGACAGCATGTGAAGATGAGGCGGAGCTGGTCGTCCTCGACCTTTTCGTCGTCCACCTCGTAGGGTGGGGTAACGCCGTCGCCCAGGCGCTCGGCTACCGAGGCGAGGGAGGCGTCGAATCGGGCTCGGCGGCGTAGCCCGTCTATGGCTTTGAAGCGTCCGGTCGAGACCAGCCACGCCCGGGGATTCTTTGGGACACCCTCGGCCGGCCAATGCTCCACCGCCGCCGAGAACGCTTCCTGGAGCGCTTCCTCGGCCAGATCGAAGTCGCCGAGGAGACGGATCAGGGTGGCGAGCACGCGCCGGGATTCGGTGCGGAAGAGGTCTTCGATGGTGGAGGGCATGGTGACAGAGAGTCGGGAGTCAGGGGTCAGGAGGTTTCACCGGGGCTGAGAACCACGTAATGCCTTCCCCCCCCCCGACTCCCGACTCCTGACTCCCGACTTCTCATGCCTTCGCCGTTTGCTGGCCCCCCGCTGCGGCTGTCATGTCCTGCGAGAAGTCGACCACGGGCCGGACCTCGATCGTGCCGTCCCGGGCACCCGGGATCTTGGCGGCGACCTGAATGGCGTCATTCAAATCCTTGGCGTCGATCAGGTAAAACCCTCCCAGCTGCTCCTTGGTCTCGACGTAGGGACCATCGGTCGTCGAGATCTTCCCGTTCCGGACCCGAACCGAAGTCGCGGTCGCGGTGGGCTGGAGCGCCTCACCGGCCACCAGTTTGCCGCTGCTGCGGATGCCCTCGGTGAAGGCAAAGTATTCTCCCATGAGGGCTTCCAATTCCGCCTGTGGCTTCGACTCCCACGCTTTCTCGTTCTCGTAGATCAGGCACAGGTATCGCATGGCTTCCTCCAGATGGTGTTGTGAATGAGCCTCGGGAAATAGACGTTCGGGGAACCCGAGAATCGACAGCGGGGCAGGCGGCTCCATCTGGGCCTACGATAGAGCGCGCGGCAGCGTTTCAGCACGTCACCTGGCCCCGGCCGGCAGGTTCTTCTCCAGGTAACTGGTGAGCAGGGAGTAAAGGTGCAGGCCGGTCCCCTCTCCCTCGCAGATGCAGTGAGTCCGGTTGGGATAGGTCATCATGCTGAACGGCCGGTTGGCCGCCACCAGGGCATTGATCAGCCGCTCGGTGGATGCATAGTGGACGTTGTCGTCGCCCGAGCCGTGCACCACCAGCAGGTTACCCCGCAGCTTGTCGGCATAGGTGAGCGGGGATCCCTCCTTGTAGTCAGCCTCGTTCTGCTGCGGCAGGCCGAAGTAGCGCTCCTGATAGATCGTGTCGTACAGCCTGATGTCGGCCATCGGTGCCACGGACATACCGAGCTGGTACAGTTCGGGGTAGCGGAACATGAGGTGCAGCGTCATGGAGCCGCCGCCGCTCCAGCCCCATACGCCGATCCGGGTGGAATCCACCCAGGACCAGCCTCGCATGGTGCGAAGCGCAGCAGCCTGGTCGCCGGAGGTGAGGGGTCCGACCTTTCGGTACACCACCTTCCGGAACAGGCGTCCCCTCGGCGCCGGCGTGCCCCGGTTGTCCAGTGAAGCCACCACGTAACCCTGCTGGGTCAGCATCAGGTGCCAGAGATAGTTGCCGCCGGTCCAGAGGTCGAGTGCGGTTTGCGAGGCCGGCTCGCCATAGACATGAAAGAGGACGGGATAGCGTTTAGTCGAGTCGATGTCGGCCGGTTTCATTACCCAGCCATCGAGCTGAAGACCGGATCCGGCAGCAACCTTGACGAAGTCGGTCTTTCCGCGGCGAAGCCGGGCGACGGCAGCCTTGAGCCGCTCATTTTTCACCAGGGTTCGCGCGACCTTGTGGTCGGGCAGGCTGACGACATCGACTGTTGGCGGGGTCCCGAAGGATGAATAGGTGTGAATTGCCCAGCGACCGTCTCCCGAAATCCGGTAGACATGGTAACCCGGCTGATTCCCTGGGGTGACCCGTTCCGGCTTGCCCTTGCCATCCAGCCGGCTCCGGTAGAGATAAAGCTGGGTGGCGTTCTCGGGTGACGCGGTGTAGTAGATCCATCCTCTGGCTGAATCCACTCCGGTTACAAATGGCTGACCGAAGGCACTCCCCGGGTTGTGCAGGTCGAACGATCCCCCGGTAACCAACCTCACCTTCTTGCCGTCTCGCGACACCACGTAGAGGTGCCGCCAGCCATCGCGCTCGCTGATCCAGGTGAAGCTCTTCCCGCCGTCCAGCCAGCGGAGGTCGTTAACTACCTCGGTCCAGGCGCTGTCGTGCTCGACCAGCACGCTCCGGACCCGGCCGGTGGTCGCGTCGCCCAGCATCACGTCGTTCGTATTCTGCAGCCGGTTCAAGTGCTGGAGCACCACCTCCTTCGAGCCGGCCGCCCAATCCATCCGGGCGATGTAGTTGTTCCGCGGATCCCCCGCCACCTGCAGCCAGACGGTGTTTCCGCCTTCGGCGCTGACGACGCCCACCCGGCCGGCCGAGTTGGTGGTGCCGGCCTTGGGGTACTGGACCGGGACGGTGAAGGAGTAGAGCGAGTCGGTGTCGTTGATCAGGAGGAAATCGCGTACGCCCGAGGCATCGAGCTGCCAGTAGGCGATGCGCCGCCCGTCCGGGCTCCAGCGGAATCCGTCACGCAGGCTAAGCTCCTCCTCATACACCCAGTCGAAGGTGCCGTTGATGGTGGTGCGGGAACCGTCGCGGGTGAGCTGAGTGATGCGGCCGTCGGCCAGATCCTCCACGTACAGGTTGTTCTCCCTGACGTAGGCAACCCGGCCGCCATCAGGGGCGAATTTGGCGAACATGAGAGTGGAGGGTCTTGCGCTGTGGCCTCCAAGCTGATGCAGCTTCCCGCCGACGAGGTCGAGCACCCAGAAATCGCCCCGGGTGTTCTCCCGCCAGACTTTCTGCGAGTTGGTGAACACCAGCAGCTGCTTGCCGTCGGGTGACACGGCGTAGTCCTCCACGGCCAGCGGCACCGAGTCGCCCTCCGGCACAAGGCGATCGGCCGTGACCCAGGCCTCCCGCTTGCCGGTGGCAGCGTCGTAGCGGACCAGCGAGCGGCCCCCCGGCGTGGCGCTGTCCGCCTCGAGCTTTATATACGCCGAGGAGTTGTCCAGCCAGCGGACCGGCCCGAGCCGCTCCGGGGTGAACTCGTCCGAGTTGAAGATCCGGTCGAGGGTCAGCAGAGCGGAGTCGGCTTGCTGGGCCGGGAGCGACGAGAACAGCGCGACCGAGAATGCGAGCAGGAAGGAGATCGATCTGATACGAGGCATGAAAGCTCCGAGGAGGTTTACGGTCGTGTACTTGGACGTTCGGTGCTGTAGGAAAGTTGCGCCAGGCAGTCTACCGGGGTCCCCAGGACGGGGTTGGACATGCCGGTAAGTTGCTCATCCGTGACGGTACTTCGATGTGGCGCTCGTGGGACGCTCTCTGTGAGTTGGCCGTGATCCTGGTGCCCCTCCAGTCTTCCAGCGTGAGAAACACGCCCACGGCTTCACGAATCGCCTTGTCGATGGCTCCAAAGCAGGGACGGAGACGCTCGAAGTAGACCACCTGGTCATAGCTATAGAACCCGATTCCTGCATCCGGCGCGATGGCTGGCTTCGGGCTGGGCGGATTTTTCGCGCCCTGGGAGAACGAGATCCGTGAGATCCCAGGCTGTTGAGCCACCCACGCCTGTGCATCGGAGCACAGGGTACGGGCTTGCTCCAGATCTCCGCAGCGAAGGACGAAGCCATTGGGCGGGTAGCGCCACCGGGGGCGTTCGTCGGCCTGCACCAGGGACGAATCCAGCGCCTTGACCGTGGTCGCGCTATCCGACACTTCGAGGATCAGGCGGTCGCTCCGCCCACCATAGCTCACAAGCAGGATTTTTCTTGCGGGCTCTGTCGGGAGCTCGCGAGACATCGTGGCCGGCCCTGCCGGTCCCGGGCATGCTTCATGTGGGGCCGCCACCCCGTGGAGGTTCAAGAGCAGAGTGTCGAACCCTGCCCGTTGCATGTCATGGTCGAGGTGATATCCGGAGCAGGAGAATCTTCGTACGGTACGGAGGACCAGGCGAGCCGGACTCCCAGCAACTCCCCCCTCGCCAAAGGTGAGCCGGGTCCGGTCGATGGGGGTGAGCGAGTCGATTCCCAGCTCCGCCAGATGGGCTCGAATCGCCTTCATCAGCCCGTCATCGGCGACCTGGATTCGCACATCGAAGACATGGCTCTGGGTACTTAGCAAGAAGATCGCCAGTATCGCGGTCCTTTGACTCCGGCCCTGGACTTGGTAAGCATAGGCCATCGCCATTGGCAGATCGGGAGTCTCGGACAGGCAGCAGGATCTCTCCCAAGCCTGTTTCTGAATGGCCTCGGCGTAGTCAGGGACGAACGCGCCTTTCGCCACTGACGCAAGCCCCTTCATCAGCTTCAGCAGCGGCTTACCCGCGTACACCGCATGCACCAGGACGGTGTCGGGCTCGGATTGTGAGGCGAGCGGCATCGGCGTGAGTGCGGTCAGGCACATCACCGCAGCAAGGAAGCGCAAATATCCCCCGTCAGATGCCGAAGCGCTCGCTCAATACTTGGGACGGCGAAAGGCTTGCAGCTTTAGGTCCAGATCGGCCGGCTCGGTCTGGACTACCTTCCCCCAGGGATTGACGTAGATGCGGACGGTCGTGGCGCCCGGGATGCGAGTTGGCCCAAAGGCAAACCGCCACACCGGTGGGTCCTCCGGCAGCCGGGAGAATCCGTGCCATTGAATGGTGGTGTTTTGGCTGCCCATCTCGGGAGGCGGGGAGCCCAGCACCCCTCCGACGCTGCTGTACGCAATCGCCCAGGACGCCCCGGTCACCAGCAGCGCCACGAACGCCGCTATGAGTAGATACCAGAACAGGCGTGCCATGCTACCTCCCCTCGATCAGGGAACGATCGCGAACTGCAGGGTCAGGTCGGGCCCGGTCTGTGGAGGAATAGGAGGCACGGTGACGAACGCCTCCAGTGGATTGGCGGTGCCGGTGAAATGAAGCGTGCCGGCGCCCTGTACTTCCGTCGCGTAGGTGATCGAACTGGCGCCTGATTGGGTAAAGGTCCCACTGTAGACGCGGCCGAAGTTGGCGGGCGGATCAGCTGTATCGGCGCAGCTACGAGGCCCAAAGAACTCGAGATTATAGGTGCCGCCCGGGTCCAGCGTGAGCTCACCCTCGGAGATGAACTGGTCACACTCGGCGTCCGAGCTCTCCAGGTACGGCAGCGTCTGGCCCTCCACTCCAACCAGCGTGTAGGTGCCAGTGATCTGATCAGGCGGCTCGCTGCCGCAGCCGAGCAACAGCACGAGGCAGAGCGGCAGGGCCGACCGAAATGGACCCATGAACGACTCCCGGAGATTGTAGGCGGTCGGTCGAAATATGGGGGCTTCGTCAAGGCGGCGAAACCTCGGGCCACCGGCGACTTCATCTTCACCACGGCGCCCACGATTACCCATCCCTCGAATGAGCGAGAGCGAACGGTGGTCCGCATGGTGGCGACCTTTCCCGACCTGATCCGGGAAGTGAGCCGGCTGGAGCCCGGCCTGCGTCAGCCGGTGGTGGTGATCACGGCGGGGAAGCCGTGGTGGGGACGGGAAGATATCGATGCTGCCTGGCGCCGAAGCCATGAGGCGCTCGCCGCGGCCGGCAAGCAGCGAAGCCTGGTGGTGGCGAAGGGCTCCGATCACAGCGTTCCGCAGGACCGGCCCGAGGTGATCGTTACGTCAGTGCAGAGGCTCTTGAAGATGGTAAACGAGCGATAATCTCAACCCCGATCCGTCTCCGACATCTCATGCAACGTCGTGGGATAGGCTGTCGGTCCCAGGTCCACTGGCTCGGTCACCTCCAGCACCTCGTCCTCCGCCACCACGAACGTCCGCTCGCCGGGTCCCGGATGCACTACGCCGAATCCGGTGAAGCTGCCGAAGGCCGGCAGCATCATGCGGTGCTGGCCCACGAGAAAGCAGGGCAGGGTCTCGCGTTGCAGCCCGCGGCCCACCAGCGTGATTGCGGGATGCACGTGCCCCGCCAGGCCGTACGCGCCTTCCTCCTCCACCGGCTCGTGCCGGAAGACGAACGGCGGCACGAACGCCGGCGCATTGACGCAATTGATCTGGAGGTCCTTGGGCGGGTCGCCGGCGTGCCGGTCGTGGTTGCCGCGAACGAGGAGAATCTCGAATGTGCCGGCCAGGCTTCGCCACCGCCTGAGCTCGGCGAGCGTGTGGGAGGCGATCCGGCCGGCCTTGGCGTGGAAGAGGTCGCCCAGCACCACCATCCGGCGGGCACCGGTCCGCCTGAGTGCGCTGTCGAGGCGGGCCAGGTCGTCGCTGGTGGTGCCAATGGGGATAGGAATCCCGGCCGCGCGGAAGGTGGAGGCCTTCCCCCAGTGCAGGTCGGCCACCACCAGGGTGCTGGTGCCAGGCCAATAGAGCGCCCGCTCACTCATCAGGCTCACCTGCTCGCCGGCCAACATCAGTCTCACATCGTTCATCGAAAACCCCTGCCGCGGTACCCTGGAAGATAAGCCCGGCGACGTATGCCACAGCCTCATGGCCACGGATGAACACGGAAAAGCACGGATTATTCCGTGCGGGGCCGCAACTCCCAGGAAGACACGAGCCGTAGGTGCTGTTGACTACCCCCGCCTTATGGAGGGAATGCGCATGGAGCGTGAGATCGCAAGGGGCAATCCGTGCGGTTGATCCGTGCTCATCCGTGGTAGGGCTGTTGCGGAGCTACTCGTGCCCTGATATGGCGGCGATGTAGCGATCCGCGGAGGAGCGCAACACCTGCTTCGCGTCATGCAAGATGTTCTGACCGAACCACGCCCCATACATTTGCTCGAAGGGGTAGGGCTCGACGGCGTCCACGATTCGGCGCACCGTCCGCGAATTGACCGGGATGTAGTTCGGATAGCTGTACATGAAGCTCACCGTTTTGCGGTCCTGCCCCACCTGGATCACGTCCCCGGTGAGGAGCACGCCCTCCCCGCCGGCGCCTTCGGCCCAGTGCAGCACCGTGCCGCCGGGAAAGTGGCCGCCGCAGCGGATCAGGGTCAGGCCCGGCGCGAGCGCGTGGGTCTCCCCGTGCCAGAAGACGATGGCGGGGTGAGGCTGCATCACCCACTCGCGGTCCGCCGCGTGGAGGTAGACCGGCACATCGCCCAGGGCCCGGCTCCACTCGATCATCGAGGAGTAATAGTGCGGATGGGAGATGGCGATGGCCATCACGCCGCCCAGCGCCTGGATCGCGTTAACGCTGCGGTCGTCGATCAGGGAGATGCAGTCCCAGAGGATATTGCCGCCGGACGCTCGGACGTGCAGGGCCCGCTGCCCGATCGCGAATCTGGGCTCGGTGCTGAGGCTGATGAGCTCCGGCCCTTCGACATCGAGCTGATTCCTGTGGCTGGTCTGCATCTCCTTCAACGTGGTCCAGCGCTGGCCCTCCCGACCGACGAACTGCCGCTCGTCCTCGCAGACGAGGCAGCGCTCCGGCGGAGCGGGGGAGTCGGCGTACTGAACGCCGCAGGTGAGGCAGATGAATTTCATCTCAGCAAAATAGGCGGGGCAGCGGGGCAGCGGGACAGTAACAATGTCACCCTGAGCCCTTCGACTGCGCTCAGGGCAGGCTCCGCGAAGGGCCGAAGCTCAGGGCGACAACAGGGCCCGAACCATTTCTATTGTATCTGCGTCCTCCGCTCTCTTATCCGCCCTCCACCGCGCCATCCGTGGGAACCGCACCGCGATTCCGCTCTTGTGCCGGCTGGAGCGCTGGATGCCCTCGAAATGAAGCTCGAAGACCAGCTCCGGCTTGACCGTCCGCACGGGGCCAAACTTCTCCAGCGTGTTGCGCCGAACGAAGGCGTCGACCTTCCGAATCTCCTCGTCGGTAAGTCCGGAGTAAGCCTTGGCGAACGGGACCAGGTGATTTCCTTCCCAGATGCCGAAAGTGTAGTCGGTGAAAAGTCCGGCCCGCTTGCCGCTGCCGGGCTGGGCGTAGATCAGCACCGCATCTACGGTGAGCGGATCCACCTTCCACTTCCACCAGTCGCCCCGCCGACGCCCAACACCGTACCCGGAGGAAAGCCGCTTGAGCATGAGCCCCTCAGCCCCGACCGCGCGCGCCTGCCGCCGTGCGCTGGTGGCCGCGTTCCAGTCCGCCGCGGGCACAGTGGCGGAGAGCATGAGCCTCCCGCCCGGCACCGACTCGACCAGGCCGCCGAGCCGGAGCCTTCGCTCAGAGAGCGGCCGGGAGCGGATGTCCGTGCCTGCCTCCTCCAGCAGATCGTAGGCGACCAGCACCACGGGGACCTCGTCCAGAATCTTCCGGCCCAGGTTCTTGCGGCCAATGCGTCGTTGCAGCTGAGCGAACGGAAGCGGCGCGCCATCCAGCCAGGGGAGCAGCTCTCCGTCTATCACGGTCCCATCGGGCAGCAACGCTCCGGTCTCCTCCACCTCGGGGAACCGGCCGGTAAGCAGCTCTTCTCCTCGGGACCAGAGAAAGGTCTTTCCCGCTCGGCGAATCAGCTGTGCCCTGATGCCGTCCCACTTCCATTCCGCGATCCACTGGGTCGCGTCACCCAGGGTGGCGGGCTCTCCCTCCAGTGGATGAGCCAGAAAGAACGGGTAGGGCCGGCTCACATCGGCGTCGCTGGTGTCGGGTGCGATGAGCCGTTGGAAGAATTCGGGCGTGGGATCCCAGGCGCCCATCAGCCGGTGTGCGACAACGCCTTCGGGCACCCCGCTCACCTCGCTCAAGGCCCGAGTCACTAGTTGCTGCGACGCGCCTACCCGGAAGCTGCCGGTGATCAGCTTGTTCCAGACGAACCGCTCCCGGCTGTCGAGCTCACGCCAGGAGTGCACCATTACCTCGCGCTGCACGTCCTCCTCCTCACCACGAAGCCCGAGCAGGCGCTTCTCGACCCAGTGCGACAGGGGCAGCTCGCTGGAGTCCCCACCTGCCGGCAGGAGCAGGGTGATCGTCTCGGCGAGATCGCCGACGGCCTGATAGCTCTCCTCGAACAGCCAACCGGGGATACCGGCCTCCTCCGCGGCCCACGCCCTGAGCTTTCCGTTAGTGACCAGCCGCTTGGGCCGGCGCCCGCTGAGGAAGTGGACCGCCCAGGCCGCGTCAGCCGGCGGTGCGCTGGAGAAGTACGCCACCAGGGCCGCGATCTTCTCTTTGGTGGCCGTTGTCTCATCGAGGGAGGTATATAGCCGCGCGAAGGACCTCACTTTCCCACCACTTCTTCCGCTTCTTCCGCCTTTTCCGCCAGCTCTTCCCTTTCCCCTTCGAACCTCGTCGCCACCGCCTTGGCATCCACGCCGCGCTCCTGGAGCCAGCGCACCACGGGGCCGGTGTAGCCGTGTGTCACCCACACCTCGCCTGCTCCGGTCGCCTCGATGGCCGCCAGTAGACCGGGCCAATCCACGTGATCGGAGAGAGCGAAGCCTCGATCAAGCCCGGAGCGCTGGCGCCGCGCGCCCCGCACCATCATCCAGCCCGATGCGAACCCGGTGGAGTGGTTGCCAAAACGGCGGGACCAGACCGATGCGTCGGCGTAGGGTGGGGCGATGACGATGGCGCCGATAGCATCAGCCCGGCTGTCCGCCGCACCGGCGTATCGGGTTGGCGGCAGCTCGATCCCTCCCTCGCGATACACGCTGGTCATCCGCTCGACCGCGCCATGGGTCAGGATTGGTCCGATTGCGGGGTCGAGGCCGGCGAGGAGGCGCTGCGCTTTGCCTAGCGCGTAGCCCAGGAGGAGGCTGGTCCTGCCGGCCGCGGCGTTGGCCCGCCACCAGGCATTGATCTCGGTGAACACGTCCACCTGGCTGGGCCAGCGATAAATCGGCAGTCCGAAAGTGGATTCGGTCACGAAGGTGTGGCAGCGAACCAGCTCGAACGGCGTGCAGGTGGGATCAGGATCGGTCTTGTAGTCGCCCGAGACCACCCACACCTCGCCGCCGTGCTCGATGCGCACCTGGGACGACCCCAGGATGTGGCCCGCGGGATGGAGCGAGACCGTGGTGCCGTTGAGGGCGACGGTTTCGCCGTACTCGACACCGCGGATCCTTGCTCCCATCTCCAGCCGCGCGCGCAACACATTCATGCCCGGCGCCGAGGTCAGATAGGAATAGGAGCCCCAAGTGGCATGATCGCCGTGGGCGTGGGTGATGACGGCGCGGTCTACCGGCTCCCAGGGATCGACGAAGAAGTCGCCGGCCGCGCAATACAGACCACTGCTGGTGAGCGTGAGGAGGGACATGCTGAAAAGTAAGACGGAGAAGGCGGAGAGGGCGGAGAAAGCCGGAGCATACCGCCCTTACCGCCGTACCGCCTTACCGCCTGTGCTCGTACGTCCCCATCAAGGTGCCTTGTCCCAGGATGTGCTGCTCCATCGCCTGTTCCAGCTCCTCTCGGCTGGCGCCGGGCGGAAGATTCAGCATGATGTCGAGCGCGTAGAGCCGAAAGAAGTATCGGTGAGGTTTTCCTGGAGGAGGGCAGGGGCCGGCGTAGGCCATGTCGCCGGCGGTGTTGCGCCCCTGTCGGGCGCCCGATGGAGTCTCCGCAAGGGTCGGGACCGCCTGCTTCAGCTCCACGGCACCGGCCGGCACGTTGTACAGCACCCAGTGCACCCAGGTTCCGCGGGGCGCGTCAGGGTCCTCGCAGATGAGAGCGAAGCTCCGGGTCTCGATCGGTGCGCCGGCCCACTCGAGTGGCGGGGAGACGTCGTCGCCCTCGCAGGTGAACCGGACAGGGATCTTCTCGCCGTAGGGAAAGGCGGGCGAGGTGAGCTGGATCTGGCCCGGGCTGCTGTCGGTACTCATCCGCTCCTCCCCGCCTCGATCCAGAGCCGCACCGCCATGAGGGCGATGAACACGGCGAACATTCGCTGGAGACTGGCGCTGGGCAGCACCTGCGCCAGCCTGGCTCCGCCCCAGGCGCCGAAGAAGAGTCCCAGGGCTATCAGC
>DATBSM010000275.1:0-18757 GCA_036559785.1 Gemmatimonadales bacterium | reverse complement strand
ACTCGGCGAAACTGCGTGTCCGACCGCCGCGATTTGGCGTCGATTTTGGTGGCGGCGACACGGTATTCGGTCCCATCGCTAGAGGTTTGCCTGTAGCCCAGCGCTCCCAGCTGTTTCTTCACGCAGGCAAAGGTATCCTCCGGGCCCGCCGCCGTCCGGGTGTTCACCGGAGTGGAAAGGGTCTTGCCGCACCCCGCCAGGAGCACGGCTGTGCCGAGGAAAACACGGGAAAGCATCGACAGCTCCATAGTTGAATGAGAGTGGCGGTAATGTACCCAAGGTTGACCGGTCCCGCTCCTGGCCGGCCTAAACAAAAAAACGACGGCCTCCCACCGGGAGGCCGTCGCGGACTGCAGGTGCAGGTGCTGCTTAGAAGAACAGCATCAGGCCGAAGGCGGGAGCGATGGACTTGTTGTCGTCGGTGAGATCGCTGTCGTCGCCGGTGACGGCATAGTTGAACTCGCCGACCGCCTTGAGCGATTTGGTGGCCTGATAATAGATGCCGCCGGAAGCCAGCCAGTTCTTGGTCTTGAACGCGGCTTCGGTGTCGGAGTTCTCCAGGATGCTGATGCCCCAGCTGCCGGCCACAGTCAGCTTGCTGTTCGACGGGGTAAACGTCAGCTGACCGATTCCGCCCATGGACTTGCGCAGGTCATCGCCAATGGTGCCGCCGACGCCGTTGCCCAGGGTGTACAGCAGTGTGGTTCCGAGCCCCTGGCCGTAATAGCCGCTGGCCGTGACTGAAAACGACGAGCCGCCGAAGCGGACACCGCCGCTACCGCCGTACGACGTGGCGGACTCGGAGGCCACTCCGCCGGTGCTGTTGTTCTGCACCAGTCCTCCAAACCAGAACTTGGTGTTTCCCGACGAATACACACCCTCGGCTTCCAGTCGGGGGAGCTCGATCTGGGTGTACGGACCGTTGCTGGCAGGATCAAAGAGTCCGATCGAGAGCTGGAACGGCCGGCCTGCTGCCGTGCTGTACGTCATCTGGGCCTTGAACTGGGGATAGATGTACCCGAATCCAATGCGCCCGAGAGTCGTGCCGCCCGAGAACTGGCCACCGGTGGCCCCGATGCCGAACAGGGTCTGGTCGGTCAGGATGTTCTGCCGCCCGAAGAGACCGAGCTCGCGGCCTGCCAGGATCTGGCCCCAGGTTCCGCCAACGGTCAGGTAGACCTGGCGCATGTCGATCTGGGCGCCAAAGCAGTCGTGCACTACTGCAGTGCCGGCGCCGTTGGTGCCGCACTGGATCTGAGGCGCGAACCCGAAATGCACCCCGAGATCGGTGCTGCCCTCTTTGCCCTTCGCATCAAAGACCGCAAAGGCCGGGAGCAGGCCGGTGCGGATACGGGTGGCGCCCTCGCCGCCTCCGGGAACGATACCGCCGGGCGTCGCGGTCGGGGCCGTATTGTCAGTCGGTTTTTCGTAGACCAGGAAGGCGTTCACATTGCCACCGAAGGTGAAGCTCCAGCCGTTGCTCATTTGCATCGTCAGCTGTGCCTCGGCGGCGCTGGCCGCCCCCATCACCAAGCCCAAACACAACAGTGCGACTCGCTTCATAGGTACGTCTCCCTCGAGTAAGGATGCCCGCCAACGACTGCTCAACCTCGGGATCAAAGCCACGACTTGATCAATCTCCAGCAAGTTACGGCAGTGTATCGGTAATCGGCCGGCCAAGTGCGGTGTTCACCTCCAGGAAAGCGTGCCACGTGGGTAGGGGGACGTGGTTTTTCCACCAGTAGAAATCACTGATGCGACTGGCATACACGTTGGCACCGTAAGGGAAGCGAAGCCCGTCATCCCGGCTCAGCTTCTCGATGGCCGTCCGAACCTGGGCTGAGTCCCGTGCCCCGGTGGCGGCCTGGCCCAGCGCAGCTCCGGCAAGGAACCCCTCGACATAGGCCAACCGCACGTCCGGTTTCATCTGTTGCCAGTCGGCGCCATTCACGCCGAGCCAGTGACGATGGGGATTCTGCCGGGACCAGGCCGTTCCGGTCAGAGCTCCCGCGACCAGCAATGCCATCCAAAACCACCGGGTGCCTGCCATAGCTCTCAACGCATCGACCGGCAGGAACCCCATGCTCAGGATCCCGGCCGGCCGAGCCCGAATATCTATTTCTTGGCTGCGGCGTGCTTCGGAAGACCGAAGACGAGGACCGCGTCGCCCAACGGGTAGCTGAGCTGGAAGTTGCCGCCACAGGCCACGGCGATGAACTGCTCACCACCGTGCATAAACGTCATCGGCGCGGAGTTACAGCCGGCGCCGCCGCTGAACTGCCAAAGCAGCTTCCCGGTCTTCGAGCTGTATGCATTGAAGTTGCCGTTGCCCTCACCGGTGAAGGTGAGGCCGCCGACGGTGGCGAGGGCGCCGCCCATCATGGGCTGGGGCACCTTATTCTGCCAGGCGATCTTGCCGGTCTTGAGGTTGACCGCCGAGTACAGTCCGTACTGCTCTTCACCGGGGATGGCGACGAAGGCCGACCCGAGCCAGAGCTTGCCCTTCTCGTACGGTGCCGAGTGGGTGATGTAGTTCATTGGCTGGTGCAGGCCGGCCACGAAGGCGTAGCCGAGCGTCGGATCGACGGCGATGGGAGACCACTCCGCGCCGCCGTTGGCACCCGGAAGCATGCGGGTACCCTTGTCGCTCGGCAGGGCGAACATGTTCTCCTGCGGAGTAAAGTTGTCGGTCTTGCGGATCAGCTTGCCGGTGGCGGCATCGAGGACGTAGACCCACGCGGTCTTGCCGGCGTGCACCACGGCCTTCTTTCCATCCACGTTCACCACGACCGGGGGAGAGGTAGCGTCAAGGTCCCAGACATCGTGCGGGACGGTCTGGTAATACCAGTTGGTCTTGCCGGTGGTGGCATCGATCGACACGACCGCGTCGGTGTAGAGGTTGTCGCCCGGGCGGATGCTGCCATCGAGGTCCGGCGATGGGTTGCCGACAGAGACAAAGATCGCGTTGAGGTCCTTGTCGTACGCCGGCGTCGTCCATACACCGCCACCGCCGACCTTCCATGCGTCCGCATACTTGGCGCTGTCGGCCTTTTCCTTGGCGATGTCGCGATGCAGGTCGTGGGCCTCGGCCTTGGTCGCCCAGGTACCCCACCAGCCATTCGGAGCCTTGTCGTCGAAGGTTGGATCGCCCTGGGGCGCCGGAATCGAGTACCAGCGCCAGACCTGGTCGCCGCTCATCGCATTGTAGGCCGTGACATGGCCGCGGATGCCGTACTCGCCACCGGACACTCCGACGATCACGTTGTCGCCGATGATGAGCGGGGCGTGGGTGATGCTGTACCCGAAGGAGGGATCTGCGACTTCTTTATCCCACAGGACCTTGCCGGTCTTCGCATCGAGCGCCACGAGATGGGCGTCGAGAGTGCCCATGTAGAGGTGCGCGCCGCCGTGGATGCCAAAGCCGCGATTGTTCGGTCCGCAGCAGGCGATGGTCGAGCCGAGCTTGTGCTCGTAGCGCCAGAGTTCCTTGTTGGTGGTGAGATCGTACGCCATGGCGCTGTTGTACGGGGTGGTCACGTACATGACACCGTTGGAGACGAGGGGCGTGTTCTCGAACGAGCCGAGCTTGGAGATACCAGTCTGGAAGATCTTGCGGGGAACCAGCTGGGACACGTTGGCCGTGGTGATGAGGTTCAACGTCGAGTACCGCTGATTCCGGTCGTTACCGCCGTAGGTGGTCCACTCGCCCTTTCCTTGCGCGCTCAGCGGGCTGGCAACGGCCAGTAGCACAGGGGCCACCCACCAACGAGAACTGATCCTCATGGGCACTCTCCTCAGGGGCAAGGTCTGGATGCGTGTAGGCGTGCCGCGGGGCGGCAGGCAAGGGCCCAATTGATGACCGATGGACCCGGCTCGGTTGCCAACGGAAAAACTGGTTGCTCGATCATGGGAACGGCTCGGTGCCGCTCAGGAAATACCCCTTGCGGCCACCACTAACTCTGGCGCTGGAAGTGTTTTAACGGGTTACAATTTGATTACACCGCGGGCGGCGTCAAGCCCCACTTCCCCGACACCGGCCGGGCGATTGATGGAATAATGATGCAAGTTTATAGGGTGCAAGCAGTTGCGCGCATGGACAGGCCGGCGACCGGTAAGTCCCAGGATTCAACGGAAGAGCACGGCGGCCTTCTTGACCGTCTGCCAAATGCCCCAGAGGAGGGGTAAGGTCACCGGCAGCCACGCCAGAACGACCAGGACCCAGCTGCTATCCGCGTGCTTCTCGGAGGCGTCGTTGGTGGCCACTTCGGCTCCTCGGGTTGCTCATCGAGCTGTGGGTGAAGCGCAATAATATGCGGTGAGACTGGGGTTTTATGCAACGCTTCCGCCGTCAGGGGCGCTGCCCGGCCTGGAGCGCCCTGGCGGCCGCCAGCTCTTCGGCCGTCATGTAGTGCCGGGGTTCCACCGGCTTCACCATCAGATTGCAGATCAGCCCGATGATCAGCAGGCCGGCCAGCACATACATCGTGACATTATAGGCCTGTGCCGTAGGGACGCCCCGGTCGATCTGGTATTCCCGGATGTAGTTCACCAGCACCGGCCCGAGTACACCCGCAGTGGACCAGGCGGTGAGCAGACGGCCATGAATCGCCCCGACATACTGGGTGCCGAAGATGTCGGCCAGATACGCGGGGATGGTGGCGAAGCCGCCTCCGTACATGGTCAGGATGATGCAGAAGATGACGACGAAGAGGGTGACGCTGCCGCTCTGCCCCGCGAACGGGGCCATCGCGTAAAGCACGAGACCCAGGGCGAAGAAGACGAGGTAGGTGCGCTTCCGGCCGATGTAGTCGGAGAAGGACGCCCACCCGATTCGGCCGGCGATATTGGACAGACTGAGCAGGGCCGCGAAACCGGCACCAATGCTGGCGAGCTGCACCTTTTGCTCCGGGGTGAGTTGCTGCAGAGTTCCCGGGACCCCCAGTAAGCGGCCACCAAAAATCTCCTGGATCATCGGCGACGCGATGCCGATGACGCCGATGCCGGCGCTCACATTCATACACAGGACCATCCAGAGGAACCAGAACTGCGGCGTCCGCCATGCCCGGCTTACGTGCACGTTACCCGTGGTGATCATGCCGGTTTGCTGGGCCCGGGGAGTCCAGCCGGCCGGTTTCCAATCCGGGGGCGGCACCCGGTAGCCGAAGGCCCCGGCCATCATGGTGATGAAGTAGATGACCCCCAAGGCCACGAAGGTCTGCCACACCCCAACCGAGGTGGGAGTGGCGAAGTGGCGCATGAGGATGTCGGCCAGTGGAGCGCCGATCATCGTGCCTCCGCCGAATCCCATGATGGCCATCCCTGTCGCCATCCCGCGGCGGTCGGGAAACCACTTGATCAGGGTGCTGACAGGTGAGATGTAGCCCAGCCCCAGCCCGCAGCCGCCGATAACGCCCGAGCCGAGCCAGAGCAGCCAGATCTGGTGGAGATACACTCCCAGAGCAGAGATGAAGAATCCGGTCGACCAGCAGATAGCGGCCACCACCCCGGTCTTCCGCGGCCCCACCCGTTCGACCCAAGGTCCGAACAGCGCCGCAGACGATCCGAGGAACACGAAGAAAAGAGTGAACATCCAGCCGAGCTCGCTGATCTTCCAGTCGCAGTCGCGCGTGATGAGCAGTTGGAAGAAGCCCATGTCGGCGTGGCACGGCCTGGACTCATTGAGCCCGATGGCCCGGCTCAGTGGCAGCCAGAACACGCTGAATCCGTATGCCATGCCGATGGAGAGGTGAATGGCGAGCGCGGCAGGAGGCACGAGCCAGCGGTTGTATCCCGGCTTGGCGACGGTCCGTTCTCTCGACAGCAATCCCGCCATCACAATTCTCCTGGGTTATGTTCCTGCGGAGTCGACGGCGGGATCATCCCCCGGCGGCGTTCAAGCTACGAAGGTACAGACGACCCTATTCCGGGACCAGAGCACCGCAATGATCCAGTTGTCTCACTCATTTCATATGACGGCGGTCGCTGTGGTATTCAGCCTGGGCGTGGCGTGCTCTGGACGCGGCCAGGCTGCTGCCAGTGACCCGGTTCCCGTGGAGCCACGGGCCCCCGCCGCCGCCGCGCCTGCAGCGCAAGCCGGCGACACTGCGGCTTTGCCGCCCTGGATGGTTGTGGACAGCGCCGCCCGCGTGGTCGCGCTCACCCTCGAGGTCACCGCTCCACCGGGAGCACCCTCCGGCCTGATCAACGGCCACCGTGCGGGTGAAGCCCGCATCGTCGTGCCGCTCGGCTGGACGGTCAAGTGGGATTGGCGCTCGGCCGACTCCACGGCGCCCCACAGCCTGGTAGTAATGGTGCAGCGGGAGAAGGTTCCGCTGGAGGGCGGCCGCGCATCGTTCAGCAACGGTATGACCCGGATGGTACTCGAGGGACTCGGCCCGGGGCAGCGCGATCAGTCGAGCTTTGTCGCCGATGAGGCCGGTTGGTACTGGATGCTGTGCGGTGTGCCCGGCCATGCCATCAAGGGCGAATGGCTCGAGCTACGGGTGGATCCGGAGGCGAAGTTGCCAAGCGTCGTGGTAAGAAAACAAGCGTAAGCCGTGAGCAGTAAGCGGTGAACGGGGAGGGGTGAGGCCCGCTTTCGGTTACCGTTTACCGCTCACGCTTTCATCCAACAGTTTTTCAATCTCCTCTTCAAACTCACGCGCCTGCCGCTGGTGTTGGTCCCCCGCTGCCACGCCGTGGAACCCGGCGTGCACCCGCCGCACCCGTCCATCGCGACCCAGAAAGATTATGGTCGGGAATGCGCCCGCCCCGCGGAGCTGGGGCAGCGCCGCTTCGATGCCCTCGACGTCGCTGGTTCCAGCCAGGAGCAAGGGGAAGGGAATGCGGAACTTGTCGCGGTAGCGGCGCACCAACGGCGCATCCACCGCCGTGTCGCCGGTGACCTCGAAGGCCAAACCCACGATCTCGAGTCCCCGACCACGATACCGATTGTAGAGCTCGATCAGCCCCGGCATCCCTTCGTGACAGGTCGGGCACCAAGTCCCGAAGATGTCCACCAGGACGACTTTTCCCTTGAGTCGCGGATCATCGTTCCCCACAAGACGACCCCGAAGATCGGGGAAGCGGAAGCTGAACGGCTCGGTGGTGTCGGCCGAAGTGAGCTCGGTGGGGGACTTGAGATGGGGCGCACCGCTACTGCGCACTGCCTGCCACGGTGTCTGGGTTCTCAGTCCGGCGTGAAAGATCCCCCGGAGCGTGTCACCCTTCAGCCTGCCGGTAATCAGGTAGACGAAGGACCCGTCGAAGTACCCGATCGCGAAGGTGTCAGCCGAGGTAGTTCCCGAGAACGGCCCGTAGTCCGAGGTGCTGGAAATGAGCGTCCCCTCGATGCCGGCGAGTCCATTGCGAAACTCGAGAACGCGTGGACTGGTCTCCAGGTCCTGGGAAAAAGTCGCGTCCCAGCGACCTACCAGGCTCGTGGGGGCACGGGTAATCGGCCAGCGTCCCCGGGCGGCGCGGAACGGAATGGTGCGAGGACCGTTGCTGCCAACGTTGTGATAGTAGCCAACCAGAGAGTCACCCCGGAGGGCCGCGGTTATGGTGGCCGCATAGTCCGCGTTCTCGAGAACCACGCTGTCGCCCCCCACTCGCACTTTCGAAAACCGCTGGCACTTCGCGCCATTACAAAGTTCAGCTTGCCAAGCCCGCCCGGCTCGCTCGATCGAGATCGCGAACGGCAGAGGACCGCCGGCCAGGTCGAGCACGGCGCGCCAGTGCCCTCCGGGTGAAGCCAGCGTGGCCAATGCGGCGGCTCCCTGGAGGAGCAGTGCCGGCATCAGTTGATCTCCGGACTGGCCGGTGGGGTCTTGAGGCCACCGCCGGCGTAGCGCTCACCGGCGCGCACGGGGGCGGGAATGACGTTGCCCCGCCATGGAGCGGGGCAGGGATAGGCGGCGCTGTAGGCGCAGAACGGGTTCCGCGCCCGGTTGAGGTCCAGACGATACCGGCCGTTGGGCAGCGGGATGAGACTCACAAAACGCCCTGCTGGATACGTACCCTGTCCATTGCTCTGGTCCCGAAAGAAGATCTCCAGCTCTGACTCCTCGCCGCCGCTCGCAATGCGAAGGACCCGCAAACGCGTTAGCGCGCCAAGTGTCAGAACCACGCTGCCCGCTTCAGTGGCCTCGGTCTCGGTCCCGTCGCCGGCGAGTACCCGCGCCGTTCCGCGCTTCTCGGGAGGCAGGAGCGGACCGGAAAACACGAGCGATGGATCGTACTCGTAGTATCCCGGCGGTGCCGCTCTCTCCTCCTGGCCGAATACCGTGAGAGCAGTGCCCGGCGCGGGTCCAGTCAGGTAAAGAGTGTACCTGCCCAGCCTGACTGCCTGGCCGCGGCTCACGGGGCGGGTGCCCGACGGCGTCTCCAGCGCCAAGGCTCGGCCTTTTCTCAGGATTCGATGCTCCCCAATCCCTGAAAGCGGAATGTTGGCATCGGGCGGGCCGAGCCTCAGGCCCTCGCCCACCGGTTGCCGGGCGATCGCGGCGAGGGGCGAGTTAGGGGCTGTCTTGAGCCAGGTGAGGTAACCGAGCCGCTCACGATCGAGGTCGGCCGGGGCCTGCGCGTCGAGGCTTGCCATCGGGCGAACAAGAGCAACCGCAACCATGAAAACACGAAGACACGAAAGCACAAACGGTGACCTCCTTACGAAAATCAGAATCGATCGGGCGCGAAGGCCCGCAACCCGACACCGGGTGCCTCACCGTCCATCAACTGACGGATGAGCACTCCGGTGATGCCTGCCAGTAATATTCCGTTTCGTCCATGCCCTGTCGCGTACCACAGCCCGCTCAGTCCTGGCTCGCCGCCGATGATCGGCAGGCCATCCGGCGTCATGGGGCGGAGGCCGGCCCAGGTTCGCCGCACCTTTGCCCTGATAAGGCTCGGAGACAGTAGCAGTGTGGCCGCATAGATCTGGGCCAGGCCGGCGGAGGTGACCTCCGGCCGGAAGCCGACGGATTCCATGGTCGAGCCGATGATCGCCTCACTGCCCCGGGCCAGGAGATAGCAGTCCTTGTGGTAGACGATCGCGCGGGGCACGGCGGCGGGCCAAGCCATGGCTGCCATCTGCCCGCGTACCGGTTGGACCGGCAACGGACGTGGAAGATTCTCCAGCAGGCCCGACCAGGCCCCTGCAGCGACCAGGACGTGTTCGGCAGAGTAACGGACGGACTCTCCGGCCACTCCTGTCACCTTGTCCCCTACGCGCTCTATCCGGAGGGCCCGATCGTCGACCACGACCGCACCCAGCCGCTGTGCGTCGGCCAGCAGGGCCTGAACCAGACGCTCAGGGTCCAGTGCTCCATCCCGCGGCGCCCAGAGCGCACCCAAGTTCGGGCCTAGCCAGGGCCAGCGCTGGTGGACCTCATCCGCCCCAAGCCACTCGCTCGCGTAGCCTTGCCGCTGCTGCCACGCTACCTTCGCCCGCAGCCCGGCCGCATCGACATCGGTGCCGGCAACTCGGGCTATGCCCTCCTGCCACAGGCCGAGATCTATACCGGTTGTCCCCTGAAGGGCGGCCGCCAGTGGCTGGTAGAGGTCCCGGGCGGCCAGGCCGAGGGTGAGCAGTGGGTCGCTCGCGTCTGCCTCGATTTGTGGAGCAAGCAGCCCCCCGGCTGCCCGCCATGCCTGCCCGTGGTTACCGCCGGGTTCCAGGATGAGGACCTTGCGGCCGGTGGAGGCGAGCTCCCGGGCGCATGCGGCCCCGATGGCGCCGCCTCCGATCACGATCGCGTCGTATGAGGTCACTGGGACCGTATGAAACTATTTGAAACGTCCGGGCGTACTGCAGCCTGACCCGCTCTCACGAGGAAACGAGAATGTTGCGGAACCTGTTCGGATTCGCGGTGTTGGCAGTGGTGACGGTCTTTCTCCTGAAAGTCGTCTTTGGTCTCTTTGGACTGGTCCTGGGTCTGCTAGGGGCGGTGCTGTGGTTCGCCTTCGTGGGCTTCATGATCTATCTGGTCCTGAAGGTCTTTGCCCCGAGCGCGGCGGCCCGGGTGCGGGAGATGATCGCCGGGGAGCGGTGAGGATATTTGACGGTCTGAAGGGTCTAGGGTCTAGGGTCTAGAGTCTAGAGTCTAGAGTCAACAAATCGCTGCGGCCTTGACACTAGACCCTCGAACCTAGACCCTAGACCCTGCATCCTTTTCGACCGCCTCCAACACCCCCCAGGCCAGCAGCGGAATCAGAATCTCATGGTGCCCGGTGAGGAGGAAACCCCTGCCGCCGGCGCGGGTGGGCCGCTGCACCACGTTGACCCGTGGCCGGTAGTGCCGCTGCATGTCGAAGTCCGCCGCGGTAAAGTGAGTGGGTTTGCCGCCCTCGAGGTTCCGTGCGATGGTCAGGGCCTTGAGGAAGACCTCCGGCATCAACACTGCGCTCCCCAGATTGAGCACCACGCCGCCCTGATGCAGATCGGGAATTGAGCCGGCGAGCCGACGGAAGTCGCGGTGGCTGGTTGCCCCCACCGCGGCGCCGTCGGCCCTGGGATGCTGATGGATGATCTCGGCGCCGATGGCGGCATGGACGGTGACGGGGACATCGTGCTCCTCGGCCGACAAGAGGATCGAGGCCTCCGCCCCGGGCAGGGACTTGCGCTTGGCCAGGGCACGGGAGAGACCCTCCCCCATCCCCTGCTCGGCGCGGGCCGCGTCGCCGATCGCGGCGTTCATCTCGGCCCCCGTTTCCTCTGCCATGCCGAAGCTGCCATCTGTCAAACCCGCCTCCACGTCCTCGCTCGTCCCCCCAAATGCCGCCAGCTCGAAGTCGTGGATTGCGGCGGCACCGTTCATCGCAATATGGGTGACGATCCCGCGGGCCAGCCAGGCGTTGATGAGTGGACCCAGCCCCACCTTCACGACATGGCCACCCAAGAGGAGAATCACTCCCTTGCGTTCGCGGGCAGCATCAGCAACTGAATGGATGACCTGGCGGAGATCGTGGGCCGCGAGGATGTCTGGCAGGCTATCGAGGAAGGCGGAGAACGAGCGGTTCACTCCAGGCGGAGATGCCAGCAGTCGCTGGTCGACCTTGTTCCGCCGCCCGGCGACCGGAATGGTCGTGAGGCGGCTGAGGTCGGCCTCGCGATACGGCACGATCAGCGACTCATGGCCGAAGTGGTCGTGCCGGGGAGAACCATGTCCTTGAGCCGGAGGGTGATGGTACCGAAGGGGAACTTGGTGCGGATCTGCACCGGCAGCCGGCGAACATCATCTGTCAGCCAGATGCGCGTCTCCGAGCGCTTGGAGAAGAGCCCCCGGGTGTCGATGGTGGGATGGAGGACTAGGCAATTCACCTTGCTGCCATCGGGCAACTCCAGCTTCTCCCGTTTGAGGACCTCGATGGTGACCGGATTCTTCTCCTTCCGAAAGTACCGATCGTAGGCGTATTTCTGGCCCACCTCGAGCGGGGTCACCCGAACAAAGTAAAAGAACGCGGCGTCGTCCAGCGGCGCGGCAGGGGTAGCCCAGGAGGTGTCCCGGCCGTGCTGGCGGAAGAACCCTGAATCCGGGTAGATCTCGTACCGGCGGTCGTAGGACTTGCCGTTCTCCTCGAAATCCTGCACGAACCGGCGGGAATGCAGATCGCTGGTGCTCACCCACGATTCCAGGACATCGTCGAGCGAGTAGAAGGCGGTCTTGCCCTTGAGCCGGAACCGTAACCGGAGGCTTTCGACCCCCCGCACGGTGTCGATCGAGGCCACCTCCAGCGTTGCCGAACCCAGGGTCAGCATTCCCAGCTTGGCGCTGTAGCTGAGCTTCTCGCCGACAACAAAGGGGTAGGCGACGGGCGACGTTGCAACGGGCGGCGGGGCGGCCGCCTGCAACAGCACGATGACGAGCTTGAGGCTGGTCACGAGGAGGCCACCTCCGCCTGGCGCGAAGGTTCTCGGCTGGCGCCCGGCTCTATGGCACGCGCAGGAGGCAGGTGGCTCAGCGGACCCCGGGAGCGCCAGACATTGAGCATGGGCGCCCATGAGCCGACCCGGCTCTCCCGCTGCCGGAGGTCACGGCGTTCCACAGCCGTGATGGTCTCCACCCGCCGCGCATGCCGCGAGGCACGACCGTACAACTCGGCGTTGGCGGCCCAGCCTTCGGTCGTGAGAAGTTGGCCGGGAGTGCCACGGAAGGCATTTCGCAGGGTGACGAGCCGGAAGACCGCGAACCCGGAGACCACGTCGGTCACACCGGGCACGGAAACCGTTCCCCGGAGCAGGTGGGGGGCAAGCCGGCGGATCCAGCGCCGCACGCGGGATGGCTCTCCCTCCAGCTTGCTCTGGGCAATCACGATGTCGGCACCGCTCTCGATCCGACGCACGAGGTCGGGGATGAAGTGGGGGCCATGGGCAAAGTCGGCATGCATCAGGATCGCACAGTCCCGCTTGGGACGGTCGGTCCGTTCCACGGCCAGGCGAAGCAGTTCTTCGACGCTTTCGGCATATCCCTGGCGCTCCTGGTGCCGGATGACACTCAAGGGCAGCACCCGGGTGTAACGCTCCAGGACTTCCGCTGTGGAATCGTTGGAGCCGTCGTCCAGAACCAGCATCTGGTACTCCCGCTGGAAGCCCGCAAATACCTGGCGGATCTTCCACAGCAGGAGCCCGATGGTAGGAGCTTCGTTGTAACTAGGTATGCAAACGTAAATCATGAGCCGTCAAGAGAATGGACGCACGAACGATAAACCCCTAGAACCCGCTCTGCCATCCCGTGAACCGAGAATCCTGAGGCTTCATGGCGACCGATTCTGACGAGATTTTCCCGGAGCCCCGGCTCGATCAGAACCCGGCGGACGGCGGCGGCAAAGCCCGTCGGGTCGCCCGGAGAAACCATCAGGCCGGCCCCGGTGCCGAGCAGCTCGGGAATGCCTCCCACCCGGGTGGCCACGACCGGCACTCCCAGTGCCATGGCGGCCATAATCGAGCTTCCCAAGCCCTCGGATGTCGAACTGAGCACGCAGACATCGGCGCCCGCGAGTGCGGCGTGCGGATCGGGCAGCTGTCCCACCAAATGGAATCGTTCGTCCAGTCCAGCTGCTGAGATTCGCTGCTGCAGCTCACTGCGCCGCGGGCCCTCGCCCGCGATAACCCAATGGAGGTCAGGCAAGTCCCGGACCAGCAGGGCCGCTGCCGCTACCAGGGTGGACTGGTCTTTTTCCGGGGTCAATGCGGCCAGGCTGACCGCCAGCCGTCCATTTTCGGGGAGACGCAACGCGTGTCGGATAGAGGCCTGGGCCGGGGCGACCGAGTCCTCGAGATCTACAGCCGAGCGAATGAGCACGATCCGCTCCGGATCCACGCCGTCGGCCACCAGCGCGTTACGGACTGCTTCGGAGATGGCTATCACCCGCCGGGCCCGCAGCCAGAAACCGCGGCGCCGGAGAGGGAAGATGACGCGACGGGTGACGACCAGTGGCGCTCCGGTCAAGCCAGCGCAGATACCTGACAGGCTGAGGGAGTGGGCGTCATGGGCGTGGAGAATGGCGTCTGGGCGGCGGAGCTCCTGGAGAATGGGCCAGAGGACCCGCGGATCCAGACCGGCCTTCCAGGAAGCCGGCCGAACCCGAACGCCGGAGGACCGGAGCCGTCGAGCCAGCTCGGTTCCGGCGCCGGTGACAACGACCTGCTCGACGCCCGCGCGATCGAGTGCCTGGGCGAGCAGCCACACCTGCCGTTGACCGCCTCGCCACTCGCGACCAGAGGCCACGTGGACGACAGCAGGGCTCACGTCTTGGGTAGAGCGTCTGCCGGCCAGCTTCCGCTTTCGCGCACAACGGCCTGGGGCCCGCTTTCCCGCACCACATCCGCCAGCAGAGTCCGAAGCTCGGCCAGGCTGAACGGCTTGTGGAGGTACGGGCGATCGAGCGTCTCCAGGAAGGCCAGCGTGTCGCCCCGCACCGTGTCCCCGGTGCTGAAGACGAGCCGGGCCGCCATGGCGGGGTTGCGGCGCGACAGCTCCTCGTAGAATTCCCGGCCTCCGTACCGGGGCATCCGCAGATCGGAGATGATCAGGTCGAACTGCTCGCTGGTCGCCCGCGAAAGACCTTCCTCGCCGTCGCCGGCGACTACGGGTATGTGTCCCCATGCCTCCAGCGTCGCCCTCATGTAGTGCAGGATGTGCGGCTCGTCGTCGACCACCAGCACTCGGAGCCGCCTGGTGGGTGCGCGAGTGGCGTCGTTGGCCGGGGGCGTGGAGGTTCGGATGCAGATCGGCAGCTGTACCGTGAACGTGGAGCCCTTGCCTTCCTCGCTCGACAGCATGATTCGGCCCCCGTGCTCCTTCACGATGCCCTGGCTGATCGAGAGTCCAAGACCGGTGCCTTCGCCCTCGGCCTTGGTCGTGAAGAAGGGCTCGAAGACCTGGGTGGCCAGATTTTCGGACATGCCCGGACCATCGTCGATAATGTCGATCGCCACTCCGTCGAGCCAACGCCGGGCCCGGACGACGACGGTGCCGGGTTTTCCGGTGGACGCCACTGCCTGCGCCGCGTTGTTGATCAGATTGACGAAGACCTGCTGGATCTGGTTGGGATCGATGTCGGGCATGGGCAGGTCCGGCTCGACCTCGATCCGGGCTTCTACCCGGTGCGCCATGAGCTGGTTTCGCAGGAGTACGAAGGTGCCGTCGAGCAGCGGCTTGAGCGCGGTGGGGCGGCGCTGATGGTCCTGCTTCCGGGCAAAGCCCAGCAGGTTTCTGACAATGCTCGAGGCCCGTTCGGCTTCCTCCCGAATGACGGTGAGTGGCTCGCGGATGTTGGGCGGAATGTGAGGCACTTCGGTGAGGAAGTCCGCGAACCCGAGCACCGAGGCGAGGGGGTTGTTCAGGTCATGGGCGATGCCGGCAATCAATTGCCCGATGGCAGACATTTTTTCCGACTGGATCAGCTGGTCTTGCAATCGGCGTCGCTCGGTCTGGTCATCGAACAGGAGCACCACGGCGCTCCGGTCGTTGCTGCTAATCGGCACCGCGGTAACGGCATAAGTCCGCTCGCCGGTGCGCAGTTCCACTTCCCGGCCCGCTCCTTGCTGGTCGAGAGCACGCTGGAGATCGGTGGCCCACTCGGGCGGAATGAACGCCTGCCACGGCCGGCCGATGAGGCTCGCGGGTGGTGCGTTCACCAGATCGGCAAAGGCGCGGTTGGCTCGGCGGATGGCCCCGCTTCGGTCCACGATGCACAATGCCGGGGAGATGGCGTCCACCACCTCCTGCCAGGTGCGCCGGCCGTCATCGTGAAGGTCCACCAGCCGGGCGCTCTCGAGGGCAATGCTGGCCTGCGATATCAGCCCCTCGAGCAGAACTAGGTCGGCTGGCCCGAAGCGACCTTGCTCACCACGTGCAGCGATGGCCCCGGTTACCCTTCCTTTGGCGATGAACGGTGCGACCAGCCAGCTCCCCACCGTCAGAGGGGGCGGAGTAAGGCCAGCCTCTCTCAGTATGGCGTCCAGTCCGTCATGAATGAGCAGGGGTCCCCGGCGGGTAGCCAGTTCCAGCAAGGGTCGGGGGTTGGTTCGGCCCGGAGGCCAGCCCAGCACGAAGTCGATGGTCTCGGCCTCGCGCTGAAACAGGGCGATGGCGATTTCGCTGGGGGCAAGCGACTCTCTGACGTGCCGCACCAGCAGGTCTATTACCGAGGCACGCCGGAGGGTCCCCGCCACTTCCTGGCCGAAGGCGGTGAGCCGGCGGACAAGATCGAGATCGGTAGGTGCGTCGGTGCTGTCGGCTCCCGACAGGGGTTTCGCTGATGGAGGGTTCGTCATGATCCGTGCGAATACGCGGGGCCGCCTGACCACGGCAGACCTGCAGCTGGTGATCCTGCTGCTGAGCCGTGGGTCCGCCCACCGTCGGGCCTATCTGGAGCGCCGACTGACAACCGAGGGACCCGACTCACTGCTCGACGCGCCTGACCTGGTCGAGCGGCTGCTGACAGTGCGTTCGATGCTGCTTCCGTCCGAGGCGCTCTTCTTCTATGTCCTCGTCCGCCATGCGTTGCGCGGGGCCGGCCTCGATGATCGGGATCTGGCCGACTACCTCGCCGCCCTCCTGATGGAGTTCGGCCAGCGGGACCGGGCCTGGCGGGTGGACTGGAACGACGACCAGCGACACCGATACCTGGTCGACATCCTGAGCGATCTCGAGGCCACGGCGGGTGACCGCCGCTTCAAGGTGATGGTCCACCTTGGCAATTACGCGCTCTGGCTGACTGGACTTTTTCCCGACTATATCGCCGCCCGGCGGCTGCGCAAAGCAGGCCCGGACGTGAGTTACTATGATGCGCTCGGCAGCCGAGGATTCAGCCTCGCGTCCGATCACACGCTGGCGGCTCAGTACGGCCTCGATCTCGTCCTCCGGACCGCAGCGGATCGCTTCCCGGCCTTACGGAGCGCGCTCAACGGCGTGAGCGATCGCGTCTTCTTTCCGTCGTCCTCTCACTAATCCCCCCCGGGCAAGCCCGGCTTCATGCACCAGCGCTGAGAACAGACCGTGCTCCGGCGCCTGACGGTCCGCGTGCATCTCCTCCGGGTGCCACTGAACAGCCAGCATCCAGGGGGTCTCCGCGCCACTCTCGGCCACCTCGATCAAGCCGTCGCTGGTCCATCCGGTGGCGACCAGACCCGGCGCAAGATCCTTGATAGCCTGGTGGTGTACCGAGTTCACCGTCACGCTGGTGGTCTCCAGCGCCGCGGCCGCCCGGCTGCCCGGCTGGATCCGAACTGAATGGGTGCGGCTATCGCGGGCGCCCGGTGGACTGTGCTCCACGGCACCAGGGCGCTCTGATGGAAGGTCCTGAAACAGGGTCCCGCCCAGTGCCACGTTGACGAGCTGAATCCCGCGGCAGACCCCCAGGATCGGCAATTCGCGTTGCCGGGCCACGGCAAAGAGGGCCAGCTCGAACAGATCCCGCTCCCGGCTGGGTGCACTCAGCAGGGGCGACGGCTCGGCCCCGTACCAGGAGGGGTGGATGTCCTCCCCGCCCGTGAGCACAAGTCCATCACAGCCATCGAGTGCCGATCCCGCCAGCGAGGCGCCCATCAGAGGCGAGAGGATCAGGGGAACGCCGCCCGCGGCCAGGAGGGCACGCACGTACGCGGCGTTGACTCCTGTTCGTTCGGCCCCGTCCCAGGTGCGTACAACGCCGCTGACGGCAATGCGCGCAAGGCTCACTGAATCACCGTATCGGGGAACAGCGGACACCGCGGATCTTCGATCTTCGCCGGGTCCAGCTGGATGCCGATCAACGGCACCGTGAGGTCTCCAATCGACACCCGTCCGATCTCCGGTGCGCCCTCGATCGGCGTGCCCTCGTAGAGCACCACTCCTCGTGTCTTCTCGCTCGGATCGAGAATCAGGACCCCGAAGCCGGGCTTCACGTTCGGGGGTAAGCTCCCCTCGACTCCGATGATCCAGAGTGAATCCGCCCGGCCGACGATCGCGGGGTATGCGGGACCAGCGACCAGCCGCACCACCAGCCGTTCCGGGAGGTTACGCGGCGGGGTACCGAGCGTTTGCTCCGCGATGCTGAACTGACCCAGCAGCGCGGTCGGTCCGGCGAGTGAGGCCAGGCCGCAGGCCGCAGACGGCTGTCGATCGCCCGAGCGAGTGCAGCCGGCGATCAGGAGGAAGGCGAAACCCAGGACCGTGCGCATGAGAGCTAAGATAACTCGCTGGCCGGAGGGATGAGACTCGGCCCTAGGACCAGATCTCGCGCTGGGCCCAGGTTTCCCGGGTCAGGATGACGCCATCCGGAAACTGCGCCTGAAACTCGGCGCGGAAGCGGGGGGCGTGGTCCCGCAGGTAGCGATCGAGATCAGCCTGGCCGTCCGCCTGGTAGCTGGTTCGAAATCGATTGGCCGCGGCGAGGCTGAACCGGATCCGGCGAAAGCAGCCGGTGGCGAATATCTCCGGAATGTGACGCTGCCTCATGTACTCCTCGACCGCGGCTGCCAGTCGCGCCTCGACCTGTAGAGTGACTTCGTAGCTGATCATGCGTCGAATCTCCCGAGAGGGTCTGGAGTCAACTCTTTCAGGATCCGCGCCAGGTTGGCCCGCGCCGGAACCTCATAGCGGTCCCGAAAAAAATCGGTCTGGAAAATCGAACGCCGTTTCAGAAATCCCTCCAGGATCCTGGTCCGCCCGCTCCGGTACACCGGTTCAGGGACCCAGGCGTATTCCTGCCTGATTCGCCGCTCGAACTCGTCAACCACTGCGGGGGTCCGGCCGAGGATGGACAGATCGATGTCGCAGAGGAGGGCCGCATCCGGCTCTTCTGGAATGGAGAGATGTTGGGTGGCGAGGACGAGCTTCGCGATCCGGTGAGCGACCTCGAGTGACGCTCCTGCGCCCGCCAGGCTGGTCCCTACCAGACGCGCGCTCAGGCCTTCGTTGTCGGAGGCCCCCGGCTGGTAGACCGCATCGTGAAACCAGATGCCGGCCTCGACCTCGTCGGGGCGTGTCGCGATCTGCGGGCACAGATCGAATTGCGCGAGGCAGTCACGGATATGGCCGGCCGTGTGGTAGGCCCGGTCGGGTTTGGCGTAGGCCGCCTCGAGTCCACTCAACACCGACAGCCCATCTCCCTGGGCGCCGAGGCGGTTCCACAATCCGGTCCAGCGACGCCGGTCCAGGGGCTGGAGCTGCGCCACTGCGCTATCCCGGCGTTGCCACGGTCTGAGCGCCGCTCCCCAGCAGGTGGTTGCACCACTCGATCTCGATCTCGAGCCGCTCCATCTGCAGGGCCGCCT
>DATBSM010000274.1:0-6243 GCA_036559785.1 Gemmatimonadales bacterium | reverse complement strand
GCCACCTTCCCGGACGCCATCGGTGTCAACGACGAGAACCAGGCCGGAAAGGCACGGACCAGCTGGTCAGCGCTGGAGCCGACTTCGTAAAGATCTATACCCGCATTGACCCACCACTCCTGCGGGCGATTGTGGATGAGGCGCGGGCTTTCAATCTCGGAGTAAGCGGACACCTCGGCATGACTGACGCGGTGACCGCCGCCAAGGCCGGCATCGCTTCGATCGAGCATCTCACCGGCGTCCCCGAGGCGGCCTCACCTAACGCGAAGTCGTTGTTCGGCGCCCACTACCGCGGCTTCTTCCCGGGGTGGACGGCATTTGAGCGCAGCTGGGCGGGTCTGGACTCGGCGGCTCTTGCGCGGGTGGCGAGCCGGCTGGCCGATGCCAAGATCATCCTCATTCCCACGCTGGTGCTGCACGAAGCATTGAGCCGCCTGGACGAGCCCGGACAGTCGCGCGACCCCGGGCTGCAGGACGTCCCCGAGGCGCAGCAGAGAAACTGGGACGTGCGGGGGCTCATTGCCCGCGCCGGTTGGACCCAGACCGATTTCGAAGCATTCCGGAAATCCCGAGCCAACCAGGATCTCTTCATTCGGCAGTTTGCCGCCGCCGGTGGACGGCTGGCCGCCGGTACCGACGCCGCCAACCAGATGCTGGTGCCGGGCTACAGCGAGCATCGCGAGATGGAGCTCCTGGTCCGTGCCGGCCTGACGCCGAGAGAGGCGTTACGTGCCGCTACCCGCAACGCCGCGGTTTTGCTCGGCGCCGACTCGCTCGGCCTTCTCGCCCCTGGCAAGATCGCCGATCTAGTGGTCCTCTCCAAGGATCCCTTGGTGGATATCCGTAACACCCGCGCCATTACCTCGGTCATGGCTCGAGGATATCTGCTAGACGCGGATTCGATTCGCGCCACCTGGTAACCGTGAAATTGGGAGACGTGCAGGAAGGAATCGAACGGCTGCAGTTGTTCTTCGCCGAGGTTTCTACCCGGCAGGGCGTACTGGCCCGCCAGGCGTTGGGCCAGTCAGCTCCTGGAGACGAGATGCTGGCCCGGCGCCTGGTGGACGACATGAAAGCGGAAACCGGGACGGATGGCAGCATCTCCGGGGCCGCGGTTGCAACAATCTGGCGAGCACATGAGCTTCTGGATCTGGGCTCCGCCGGTGATCAGGCCGGAACGGTGCGGGTCATGGGTTGGGTGCTCGGCCTCCAGAGCAAGCCGGGCGCGTTCAGCGAGGGCTGTAGTCCACCCCGCCATGCGCATCGTGCCTGCGAGCACTTCATCTCGGGCTTCTTCTCCCCTGCACCGCCCATGCAACGCTTCGCACCGGTCATGTTCCCCAATGGAAAGGTGTTCAGGGCCGAGCCCGCGGCGCGTTTCGCGATCAGCTGCCTGGCCCTGCGGGCGGCGTTGCGCGGCCGGATGGAGCAACGGCCCGAGGTCGCGCAACACGTCACCAGCCTGCTCCAGCTGCAGGAGCAATGGGAGGACTGGACCGGGTACTTCGCTCCGGACTCTATCGTCGCGGGAATTCACACCCTGGCCTTTGCCGCCGACACGCACCAGGAGATCCTGCCCCGGCTGGCTCGCGCGGTGGCGGCCAACCAGGCTGAGGATGGGACCTGGATCCACGCGGACTTATTCCACACCCTCGAGGCCCTGCAGGCGGTGGGCACGGAGGAAGCACACGCAGCGGTGCGCCGGTCGATTCCTGCCTTGTTGGCTCGCCAGCGAATCGACGGCAGCTTTGGCTCAACCGCTCGGCAGGAACGAGCCCTCATCGCGTTGCGTGCATTGATCTGGGCTGGGAAGGAGATGTAGGATGCCCAACGCCCCGATCGAGCAAAAGCCTCGTATCCGCCTGACCGCTCTCTCGCACGGCGCCGGTTGCGCCTGCAAGCTCGGGCCAGCCGATCTGGCGCAGGTGCTGCGGCTCTTGCCCAGCGTCGTGGACG
Source organism: Gemmatimonadales bacterium (assembly GCA_036559785.1). GTDB lineage: Bacteria > Gemmatimonadota > Gemmatimonadetes > Gemmatimonadales > GWC2-71-9 > CAVVWJ01. The sequence continues at coordinate 4,287 of DATBSM010000274.1, read as the reverse complement.
CGCGGGTCCTCATCGATGCCGGTACCAGGGATGACGCCGCGGTTTTCCTGTTGTCTCCCGACCGGGCGCTGGTTACGACCGTAGACTTCTTCACCCCCATCGTCGATAACCCCGCATCGTGGGGAGCAATCGCGGCCGCCAACGCGTTGAGCGACATCTACGCAATGGGGGCCACCCCACTGTTTGCTCTCAACCTGCTCGGCTGGCCGCGGGACCGAGTCCCTTTCGAGATGCTGGCTGAGGTGCTCCAGGGAGCTGCGGAGGTAGCCGAGCGGGCGAAATGCCTGATACTCGGTGGCCACTCGATCGACGCTGTCGAGCCTATCTTCGGAATGACTGTCATCGGTGAGGTCCACCCGGACCGGATGCTCACGAACGCGGCGGCGTGTGCCGGCGATATTCTGGTGCTGACCAAGCCCCTGGGCACCGGCATCCTGGCCACCGCCTTGAAGCGCGACGCACTCCTCGAGACCGGCATGGCGGACGCGGTGCGGTCCATGACCACCTTGAACGATGGGGCCGCACGTGCCGCACTCAAGGTAGGAGTGAGTGCGGCGACGGACGTGACGGGATTCGGCCTCATCGGCCACCTTACCGGCATGTTGGATGCAAGCAAGGTGGCGGCGGAGATCACTTTTGAATCGCTCCCGATCCTGCCGCATGCCCGGAACCTGGTTTCCCGTGGGGTGGTGTCCGGGGGCACTGAGAGAAACTACGCGGCGGCCGACCGGGTGGAGTGGGCGGCTGATCTGAGCCAGGCGGATCGATTCCTCTGTGTGGATGCGCAGACCTCGGGTGGGCTGTTGCTGGCGGTTCCCCCGGAAAACGAAGCCGCCCTGCTCGCCGCCTTGCGGGAGGAGCATACTCCAGTGGCCGCCGTCATCGGCCGGCTGACCGCGGGACCCGCCGGACACGTCCGCGTGGTGCGTTGAAAGGACGGGAAGGACGGGAAGGACGGGAAGGTCGGGAAGGTCGGCGACAAAAGGGTAATTCACGTCATTCCGTCGTTCTACATCCTTCACACCTTCCGTCCTTCCCGTCTTTCCCGTCCTTCCCGTCTTTCCCGTCTTTCCCGTCTTTCCCGTCCTTCCCGCCTTTCCCGTCTTTCCGTCTTTCCCGTCCTTCCCTTCTATCTTCCGGCATGTCACCAATCCGCTGGACCGCGCAACGCATGGACCAGCTGGAGTACGCCGCTCGGCGAGGACTCCGGGTGGCTCTGTCTCGCCGGGGAACCGAGTATATCGTCGTAGCGCTCCGGGTGACTTCGGTGGGCCGGCACGAAGTGTTCGTGGGCCGCCTTCCCATGACCGGCGAGGAGCTGACATTCCATCTGGGCGACCTCGACAGCTTCCAGGTCATTGAGTGAGCCGCATAGCCGTGGTGCACCTGGATGAGAGCTGTCTGGGCAATGGCCGGGAGGGAGAGAATCACGGCGGGTACGGCGGCCTGATCGAGGCCAGAACCAGGCCCGGTATCCAGCGCCGGGATTTCTATGGCCACTCGGCCGCCACAACCAACAACCGGATGGCGCTGATCGGCGCAACCACGGCGCTGCAGCTCCTGAGTGCCAAGGGCACCCGGTTGCGGGTCCTGATGGTTTCCGACTCCGAGTATCTGGTGAAAGGCATGCGCGTGTGGGTGCCGGGCTGGGTGGGTCGCGGGTGGAAGCGGTCCGGCGGTCCAATCGAGAATCTCCAGCTCTGGAAAGACCTGGTGGCGGCCGCGAAGAAGCACGACGTCCAGTGGACCTGGGTGCGGGGCCACGCCGGCCATCCCAAAAACGAGTATGCCGACGAGCTGGCGGTAGGAGCCGCCCGGGAGCAGAAGACATCCGCGGGAGCGGTCGAGTCGAAGTTCCTCGGATGGCTGGCGGCCAAACAGGCCAAGAAGAAATTTCTGGGCTACGATCCAGATACTGAGTACGAGTCGCTGGAGCAGCGGCTGGCGGCCGACGAGGAATTTCCCCTGGCCGGTTGAACGGCGATTTGGGAGGCATTTACGTGGACGACCTGGAGCGGTTCTTCCGGCAGATCGTTCGGAACCTCGCCGCGACGGATCCGGCCCGACTGCACCGGCCGCTGCCGCTGGCCGAGCTGCGTGAATCCATCGTGCCGTATCGGGCCAACCGGCGCGTGTTGGAGCTGGAGAGCAGCGAGGATTACGAGCTGGTGCTGATGCGGCTCTGCGCCGGCGAGGGCGGCTTCGCCCGGACCGAGCCGGCCGAGGTGCGGGCGGAGTTTGAGATCGAAGTGGGGAGTTCCAACCCGGACCTGGGGATCGTTCACCGGCACCCGAACGCGGTGGTGAGCCTCGAGCCCAAACCACTCGCCCTGGCTCTCAACCACCAACCCGGCCTCGCCTTCGCTCCGCCGGATCCCTTTGCTCGGGGGCCTGCACAGGGCGAAGCTGCGGTCACTTTGTCGGACCTGCCGTCGCTGGAACCCCTTGAGGAGGTAAAGCCGGACGGACCAGGCAGCCATCCCCCATCCCAGTGCCATCTCTGTAGTAGAGCGCTGCCGGCCGGGCGGGTCGTCAATTTCTGCCCTCACTGTGGCGCGAGTCAGGGACCTAATCGCTGCGCTACCTGCCGGAGTGAGATCGAAGCCGGCTGGCGGCATTGTATCAAGTGCGGCGCATCGGTTACCTCATTTCCTTGAAAGTGTCCCGCCAAGGGGGCGATATTCCGCGTATCTATGTCCCCTCCCAAAGGCTCCACCCCGGGCCCGGCCTCAAAGAGCCCTGAAGCCCGCGACGCTGGTGTCGTTTTCCTGTCCGGCGCGCGCACCGGCTTCGGCACATTCGGTGGCGCCCTCAAGGATCTCTCCGCCACCGACCTCGGCGCCATCGCCGCCAAGGGCGCCCTAGCCCGGAGCGGCGTCGAAGCCTCCATGGTCGATCACGTGGTCTTCGGCAACGTCCTCCAGACCTCTGCCGACGCCATCTATCTCGCGCGGCACGTCGGACTTCGCTCCGGCCTCCCCATCGAAACGCCGGCCGTGACCGTCAACCGGCTGTGCGGGTCGGGCTTCGAGGCGGTGGCTCAGGCAGCGCAGCAGATCGTACTGGGCCAATCGCAGGTGGTGCTGGCCGGAGGGACCGAATCGATGAGCCAGGCGCCCCACGTCGTCCGGGGCGCGCGCTGGGGTCTACGGCTCGGTCCCGCGGCACCACTCGAGGATAGCCTCTGGGAGGCATTGAGAGACCCCAGCTGCGGGCTCTCCATGGCGGAGACGGCCGAGAACCTGGCCACGAAATATCAGATCAGCCGGCAGGCGGTTGACTGCTACGCTGCCCGGAGTCAGGCGGCTGCCGCAGCGGGATGGCAAGGGGGCGCGTTTGCGGACGAGATCGTGCCGGTTCCCATTCCAAACCGCAAGACGAAGCAGACCGACAACTGGGCCGCCGACGAGCACATGCGACCCGGCACCACCCTCGAGGCCTTGGCTAAGCTGCCGCCCTACTTCAAGAAGGATGGGGTGGTAACCGCCGGCAACGCCTCGGGCATCTGCGACGGGGCCGCGGCGCTGGTCATGGCCAGCGAGGCCTTTGCCGCCGAGCGGGGGCTCCGGCCGATTGGACGGCTGCTCGCCTGGGCCAGCGTGGGCGTGGAGCCAGCCTACATGGGCATCGGTCCGGCCCCGGCCTCACGGAAGGCGCTGGAACGGGCGGGACTGAAACTCGAAGACATGGATCTCGTCGAAGTGAACGAGGCTTTTGCCGCCCAGTACCTGGCGGTGGAGAAGGAGCTCGGTCTCGACCGGGAGCGCACCAACGTCGATGGTGGCGCCATCGCTCTGGGCCACCCGCTCGGCGCAAGCGGAGCGCGGATCACCCTCCATCTCCTGCACGCCCTCCGCCGCCGTGGTGGCCGGTACGGGCTGGGCAGCGCCTGTATCGGCGGTGGTCAGGGAGCGGCAGTGATCGTGGAGGCCCTTTCAGGGTGAGGCGGAAACGATGGACTTCCTGATTCCAGCTGCGGCTATTGCGGTTCTTTACACCTTTCTCAGCCTTCGCGTGCTGCGTCAGTATGAACGGGGTGTCGCGTTCTTCCTGGGAAAGTTCTGGGGCACCAAGGGGCCTGGATTGATCTTCCTGCCGGCCGGGTTCGCCAGCCAGAAACGGGTCTCGCTCCGGATCGTGGCGCTGGACATCCCGCCCCAGGATGTGATCACTCGGGACAACGTCTCGGTGAAGGTGAACGCCGTCCTGTACATGCGGGTGACGGACCCGGAACGGGCCGTCATCATCATCGAGGACTACCTCTACGCCACCAGCCAGCTGGCTCAG
>DATBSM010000273.1:0-1891 GCA_036559785.1 Gemmatimonadales bacterium | reverse complement strand
CTACCTGGCCGGCCGCGCGGTGTACATCGATCATGGTGCGGGGCTGGTGACGGCCTATTTCCATCTCAGTAAAGCATTGGTTCGCCAGGGCGACACGGTTGTGGCGGGGCAGCGTATCGGATTGGTGGGTCAGAGCGGCCGGGTGACGGGGCCGCACCTCCATTGGGTAGCGCGGTACGGAGCGATTTCGGTGGACCCGATGAGCCTGCTACCTCTGGTAAGGGGTAAGCGGTGACCGCTTACCCCTTACCGCTCACGAGTTTTTCGGTTAACACCGGCTGCACCCCCTTGGGATCGGCCTTCCCCTTGCTCCGCTTCATGACTTGACCCACGAAAAACGCCATCAGCTTGGCCTCGCCATCGCGAAAGCGCGCGACCTCGCCGGGATGGGCGGCCAGGACCTGCTCGACCCATTCCGAAAGCGCCCCCTGATCGCTCACCTGCACCAGCCCCAGACGCTCCGCGACAAGGCGGGGGTTCTCCCCGGCTGAATCCGTCAGTTCGCTGAAGACCCGCTTGGCCGCCTGGTGACTCACGGTGCCGTCTCGCACCAGGCCGATCAGCTGCGCCAGCTGGCCGGCACTCACGGGGAAGGCGCCGCTTTCATTGTAGGTGGTCATGACATCGGCCATGACCCAGTTGGCTGCGACCTTGGCATCGGTCCCCGCTCCGACCACGTCCTCGAAGTAGCGAGCAAGGGCGGCTTCGCTCGTGAGGACCCGCGCATCATAGGCCGAGAGGGCATATGCCGTTTCCAATCGCTCGCGCTTGGCGTTCGGCAGCTCCGGGAGCGCCGCCCTCTGCTCCGCGATCCACACCGGGCTCAAGACCAGTGGTGGAAGATCCGGATCGGGGAAATAGCGGTAATCGTGGCTTTCCTCTTTCGAGCGGGTCGGTTTGACCTGGCCGGTGCCGGCGTTGAAGAGCAGGGTGACCTGTTCCACCCGGCGGCCCGATTCCACTAATCCGACCTGGCGCGCCCGTTCGGCCTCCAGGGCCCGCTCGACGTTGGCAAAGGAGTTCATGTTCTTCACTTCGGTCTTGGTGCCGAGCTTGGACATCCCCTCCGGCCGAATGGAAAGGTTCGCGTCCACCCGGAGGCTACCCTGCTCCATGCTGCACTCGCTGACGCCGGCATAGACCAGGATCTGCCGCAGCGTGGTCAAGTAGGCTCTGGCTTCCGCCGGCGAGCGGAGATCGGGCTCGCTCACGATCTCCGCCAGGGGAATTCCCGCACGGTTGAGATCCACCGCCGTCCTGCCGGGGAATCGGTCGTGCACCAGCTTCCCCGCGTCCTCCTCGACGTGGAGCCGGGTAATCCCTACGGTAATCCTGCCGCGATCCGGCGACTCGAAGCTCAGGCTTCCCCCGGTGGCAAGCGGCTTATCGAATTGGGAGATCTGATAGCCCTTGGGCAGATCGGGATAGAAGTAGTTCTTCCGGGCGAAGACACTGGTCTCATGTACCGTGCAGCCCAGGGCCATCGCAGCCCGAGCGGCAAGGCGAATGGCCTCTGCGTTGGGCACCGGGAGTGCTCCGGGCAGGCCCAGGCACACCGGGCAGACGTTGGTGTTGGGCGGATCGCCGAAGCTGGTCCGGTCGGCGCAGAACATCTTGGTCCGGGTGCGCAGTTGGACGTGCACCTCGAGCCCGATCACCGTCTCCCAGGCCATCAGCGTACCTCCGCGCCTGCGTCGAGGCTTCGCTCCAGCACGCCAGCCACTGCGAGAAGGCGTTCCTCCCCGAAGTGCGGCGCCACCAGCTGGGCGCCGATGGGAAGGCCTTCGCTTCGCCCGGCCGGAAGGCTGAGCGCCGGGAGCCCGGCCAGGCTCATAGAGCACACGAACACATCTGCGAGGTACATCGCAACCGGATCTTCGGTCTTCTCTCC
>DATBSM010000272.1:0-11371 GCA_036559785.1 Gemmatimonadales bacterium | reverse complement strand
CTTTTCTTCAGCTCGTCGGCGAGAACCGCTCGTCTAGGGACAGCGTGACCGTCGTGCCCTGCGGCAGCACCACGTCCCGGTCCTTCGTCTCCACCGCCCGCTGAGCCCCGACCGCACCACCTAGCACACCACCGATGATGGCACCCGTCGTGCTTCCACCGATCACTCGACCGACTACGGCGCCTACCGCGGCACCGGCGGCCGGCTTGGCAACGTCCCCCGCGTTGGTGCCTCGGCCCTGGAGCTCGGTCGTGACGTGCTCGATAGTGGCCGAGAGGGGGTAGGACCGGCCGTTGATGCTCACCCCGGTGGCGTCCAGGGTGAGCGTCCCGGTCTTGTCGCTCTTGTTCTCCGATTCCTTGATCGCGGTGACCTTCAGCACGACCTCAGAGCCGGCGGGAATGACCACCCGACCCGAGTTGTCTTTGACATCGGATGCGACGGTCGCGGTGACAGTATCGCCCACTTTGTTCTTGTGCGAGCGAATTTCGGCGTTGGTGGACGCCGTGATGGTCGTGCCCGCGGCAAGGGCCCGTGGCGCCGGTGCAGGGGCCGGGGCGCTCGTCCTGGGCTGAGACGGAGCCGCCGCCGGAGTAGATGGCCGCTTGTAACGCGGCTCAGCAGCTGGCGCGCTGGCGGTGGGGCGGTCATTCAATTCGGCGCTGGTATCGACGGGGGCCAGCTGCAGATCACGACTCAGGCTGTCCGCCGCGGCCGTATCCCCTCTCTCGCCGCCGCCACAGGCTGCGACGGCCATCAACGTAAGCGCTGTGATCATCGTTCTCGACATCTAAGCCTCCTTGGGAGTGACTTGCTCGGGTTTTCCTACCCGGCGACATTTCAGCCCGCCCTATGCACGAGCTTCGTTCTCTTCTGCCGTACCTCAAGCCCTACCGGCGCGCCTTTCTGGCTGGCCTGACGCTCGTCGTCATCTCGAATTTCTTCGTCACTCTGGGCCCGCGGTTTCTCCAGCACGGGATCGATGCCCTGCGAGACGGCGGCGGATTCCACGAGGTGCGAATCGCGGTAGCCCTCCTGCTGCTCGTAGCGCTCGCCGGGGGCCTCGCCCGCTACGGCATGCGTGAATTGCTCAACAGCGGCAGTCGCCGCGTTGAGACGGACCTGCGAGACCAGCTGTACGAACACCTTCAGCGGATGTCCGCCGAATTCTACGACCGCTACCCGACCGGCGATGTGATGGCCCGCACAACCAACGATCTCCTGGCCGTCCGAATGGTAGCGGGTCCGGCCCTTATGTACCTAGTGGACACCACCATAAGGGCCCTACTGATTGCGCCGGCAATGGTTGCCATCAGCGCCCGGTTGACCCTGTTGGCCCTGGTACCGCTCCTGGGCCTGCCAGTCGCCATGGTCTCGCTTGGTCGCGTCATGCACCGCCGGTCACAGGACATTCAGGCGCAATTCAGCGAGCTCACCAGCCACGCCCACGAGAACCTGTCCGGGGTCCGCGTCGTCCGCTCCTATCGCCAGGAGCGCGCGGAAATCGCGCATTTCCGCGCACTGAACGACACCTATCTCTTCCGCAACCTGGGCCTGGCGCGGGTGCAAGGCGCCTTCTTTCCCCTACTCACCCTGCTGGGCGGCCTTAGCGGCCTCGTCATCCTGTATGCCGGCAGCAAGCTTGTAATGGGAGGAGCGGTTTCGGTCGGCCAGTTCGTGGCATTCGGCGTATACCTGGCCATGCTGGTGTGGCCAATGATTGCGCTGGGGTGGGCATTCAACCTGGTGCAGCGCGGAGCGGCATCGATGGGACGGATCAACCAGCTGTTCCGTGAGCAACCGGTGATCACCAGCCCCCCAATCCCCACCGCACTGCCTCCGGCAAAAGGCTCCAGGTCGGTCGAATTTCGAGATGTCTGGTTCAGCTACCCGGGAGCGCGCGAGCGCGGCTGGGTGTTGCAGGACATCTCGTTCCGTGTCGAGCCCGGTTCGTCGCTGGCCATCGTGGGAGCCACCGGCTCCGGCAAGTCCAGCCTCGTGGATCTGATCGTCCGAACCTACGACCCCGACCGGGGCACCGTGCTCATCGACGGGGTTGATCTGCGCCAGCTCTCCCTCCCCGACCTCAGACGGGCAGTGGGGTTCGTACCGCAGGAGACGTTTCTCTTCGGCGAGACCCTGCGGCGGAACATCCTGCTAGGCGCACCCGACGACGGCCGGCTCGAGCGGGTGGCGGAGATCGCGCAGCTCACCGAGGCGCTCCCCGCCCTGCCCGATGGCTACGACACCATGCTGGGCGAGCGGGGTATCAATCTCTCCGGCGGCCAGAAGCAGCGAGCCGCCATCGCGCGGGCCCTGGCTCAGGATCCGCCGGTGTTCGTGCTCGACGATGCCCTCAGTGCCGTGGATGCACACACTGAGGCCCGGATCCTGGCAGGCCTGCGCGATGCGCTGGTGGGCCGCACCAGCATCATCGTGTCCCACCGGCTGGCCGCGGTGCGCGATGCGGACTGGATTCTGGTGCTCGATGGCGGCCGGATCGTGGAACAGGGCACACACGCTGAGCTGCTGGCGGCTGGAGGACGCTACTGGGAGCTGCTGCGCCGGCAGCAGATGGAGGAGGAGCTGGAAGAAGAAAGCGTGAGCGGGGAAAAAACAACATAAGCGGGCGCGACGACCCCGCTCACGCTTTTTCCTTCCCGCTCACGCTTTTCTTACAGCTTCTCCTTCAAGAAGTCCGGCGTGAGGCCCTGCAGCCACCCCGCCAGCCGGGTGAACTCACCTGTCACGAGTAGCACGCCGATCACGATGAGCATGACCCCGCTGACCCGCATCACCCACGGCAGGAAGCGCCGGAAGCGCTGAAACCAATCCAGAAATGATTCGACGGCCACCGCCGCGATCAGGAACGGGAGTGCCAGGCCCGCCGAGTACGCGGCCAACAGCTGCATGCCGCGGGTGACGTCGTTTGCGGTAGCCGCCAGCCCGAGAATGCCGCCGAGCACCGGCCCGATGCACGGCGTCCAACCCGCGGCGAACGCCATGCCCACCAGCAGAGAGCCCAGATAGCCGACCGGCTTGCGCTCCAGATGAATTCGGCGCTCCCCGGTGAGCAACCCGACCTTGAACGCGCCAAGGCAGAGCAGTCCGAACAGGATGATCAGGACGCCGCCCACGCGCTGGAGCCAGACCTGGTAGTAGTTGAGCGCGCGCCCTAAAGCGGTGGCGCTGGCGCCGAGCAGGACGAACACCAGAGAAAAGCCCGCGACGAAGAGCAGCGCGTGCGTGAGTGCAGTTCGGCGTCGCCCGGTCACCTCGGGCAGGGTCATCCCGGTGATGAATCCCACGTAGGAAGGCACCAGCGGAAGTACACAGGGCGAGAGGAAGCTGAGCAGCCCGGCGAAGAAGGCCACCAGAAATCCCAGCGCGGCCGGCTCGTTCACAGCGGGCCGAGCTCGCGCTGGCGGCACTCACGGCACACTCCATAGATCTCCAGCCGGTGCCGCTGATGCTGGAAGCCGTGCTCGTCGGCCAGAATGGGCAGCATCCGCTCCAGTCGCTCGTTGGCGAACTCCACCACCCGGCCGCACCGCTGGCAGATGAGATGCTCGTGGTCCGCCTGCGCCGCCATGGGCTCGTACCGCTTGAACCCCTCACCGAAGTCGTGTGCCCGAACCAGGCCGCTCTCGACCAGGAGGTCGAGGGTGCGATAGACGGTGGCGGTGCCCACCCGCTCTCCCCGCTGCTTCAGCTCTCGCCGGATGGCTTCAACCGAAACGTGCTCTTCGGCGAGGAAGACCACCTGGGCTACCAGGTCGCGCTGACGGGTGACCGGTTGATGATGTTCCCGAAGATGACGGCGGAAGCGCTCGGAATGGGCCGCGGCTTCCGCCTTACCGAGGCTGGCCATCGACTCCGAGATCCGCGGGAAGCACTGAGGCAAACCACAACTCCGGAGGTACCGATATCGGGGGGTGCTCGTCGTCGATCCGGCGCTGGGCTTCCTGAACCAGCCGGCTGAGGGCGTCGAGCGGTCCGCTTCCTACCTCCAGCACCGATGCCTCGAACTTCCCGCGCTCCTTTCCCTTGACCGCGAGAACGTATCGCGCGGTGTAGATCCGGCGGCGGTCGCCGTCCACCCGGGAGAGCACGGCCGTCCCCCATTCCTTGGTCTCACGCCGCACCGGACTGAACGCCCAGACCCCGTCCACCTCGGCGGGAGGCAGAACTTCGGCCACGGCCTGAGCCAGCCGTTCCCAGCCCAGTCCCGGCCAGGGCGCGCCGCGAGAGGGATCGCTCACGCCCCGCCCTGCTCCCACTGCGCGACATAGAACCGCAGCACATGCATGAAATCCTGAGCGTTGGTAACAACACCATAGGCCTGCTGGGTGCCCCGATCCTTGAGCTTGTTCACCACGAACTCGGTTTGATCCACACAGATGGTCATCAAGGGTGCCGCAGCGCCGTCGCACAGATAGAAGGCCGGCAGCATGTTGCCTACGGCAATTGCGTGAAGCGCCGTGGCGACGAAGATCGCCCCCGTGGCTTTCACGGTATGCTCCCGCATGGCGTCCTGCGCCTCTAGCGCGTCGCTGAGCACTCCCGGGAGCGGGCCGTCGTCTCGAATCGAGCCGGCCAGCACGTAGGGGATGCGAGTTGTCACCAGCGCGTGCATGATGCCGCTGGTGATGAGGCCGGTCTCGACCGCACGCTCGATTGAGCCGGCGGCTCGCACCCGATTGATGGCCCGCATGTGCAGGCCGTGCCCACCCTGAGTGGGCTGGCCGGTATCGCTCATCCCCAGGGTGGTGCCGAATATGGCCGCCTCGATGTCGTGTACCGCTACGGCGTTTCCGGCGAGCACCGCCTGGACGTAGCCGTTCCGAATGAACCACTCGAAGTCGGCGCGCGCGCGGGAGTGGACGAGGGCAGGCCCGGCAACCCAGACGAGGTACCCGCCCTTTCGCTTCTCCTCACCCAGCCGCGCAGCCAACTCCTCATAATTGACGGGGCGCTCCCGGCTGACTTCGGTAGACATGAACTGGAATTCGTTGGGCCCATGCACGTTTCCCAGAAACCCCTGGGTGTGCACCACGATACCCTCGGTCCCGTCCTCGGCCTCGCCCATGGCGATCATGTCGCCGCGCTTCAGCCGCCTGGGCTCGATGGTCTCGAGCAGGCTGGGCCGTTTGACCACCACGCAGTCCATTCGGGGACGGATCGGCGCCAGCCACTGGCCGCCGACCTTGATGTAGGTGGGCAGGTTCGAGGTCGAGAAGAAGCCCTCGGGCAGGACGCCGTCGGCCGGGAGCGGAGCAAATCTGGCCTCGGGCGCCCCGGCAAACGGGGGCCGATTGAAATCGGGAACCGTGTCTCTTGGGTTGGTCATCAGGCGGAGGAAGCTAGGGGTGGGCCAGGGGGGATTCAAGCGCCATGACCCCGGGTCAAAGGAAGATTAGCTTTGTCGCAACCAGGAGATAGACATGCAAGGATGGCGTGAGCTGGTCCGCCGGTGGAGCATCAAATACCTCCCGCTGTTGAGCCCCACAGCCCTTGGGCTGTTGAGCTTACTTCTGGCCTCGGCGGCGCTGGCCCAGGAGCCGGTCCGGGATACGATCGCGCTCGACACCACCCGAGTCCGGCAACTACCGGAGATCAATGTGACCCGGACGGCGGAGCCACTGCAGCGGGTGCCCTACGCCGTTGGCGTAGTGGACCGCACCGAGATCCAGCGGGGCCAACAGACGATCGGCCTGGACGAGGCGCTGAACAATTTGCCCGGTGTCGTAGTTGCCAACCGGTACAACTTTTCCCTCGACCAGCGCATTTCAATCCGGGGCGCTGGCAGCCGCTCCAATTTCGGAGTGCGCGGGCTCAAGATCCTGCTGGACGGAGTGCCCCAGACCCTGCCCGACGGCCAGAGCCAGCTCACCAATATCGATTTCGCCAGCATCGAACGGGCCGAGGTCCTGCGCGGCGCGAGCTCGTCCCTGTATGGAAACGCGTCCGGCGGAGTGGTGGCGTTTTCCAGCGAGCCGGCCGCCGCCGGGCCCTTCGCGCAGCGGCTGCGGGTGCAGGGCGGGACCGGAGAACAGGACAGCGACGACTTCTATAAGTGGCAGAGCTGGACGTCGGGGCGGTCCGGCAACGTGAGCGGGACGCTCTCGGTTTCCCAGTTCAAGACCGACGGCTATCGCCAGCACAGCGCCGCCGAGGTCCGTCAGCTCAACGCGGCCATGGACTATGCTTTTACGGGATCTACCCTCGCCACGGTGCGGCTGAGCCTGGCCGACAACCCGCGAGCCCAGAATCCCGGCGCCCTCACCCGCGCCGAATACGTGGCCAACCCCGACTCCGCCGCCGCGAACAACATCCGCCGAGGAGCTGACAAGGATGCCCAGCAGAACCAGCTCTCGCTCAGCGTTCGCCACTTCGACGCCGGCGGAAACGAGTACGAGGCCACGGTGTTCGGGCTGACCCGAGATCTGGCGAACCCGCTTGCCGCGCCTCCTCCGACCGGCATCACGCCGACGACCGGCACCTATGTGGCCATCGATCGCGCAGTCGGTGGTGCCAGGGTGAGCGGCAACCGCCGACTGGGCTCGGCGGAGCAAGCCCCGAGAATCACGGCCGGGGCTGACGTCCAGCGCATGCGGGACGACCGGAAGAACCTCGTCTCCGACGCCGGGCAGCCGACGACGGCCGTCATTCTGGATCAGCGGGAGCAGGTGACCGAGTTCGGCCCGTTTGCGCAGGTCAACTGGAATCCGAGCGAACGCTGGCTGGTCAGCGCAGGGGCCCGCTACGACTGGGCCCAGTTCGCCCTGGACGATCGGGCCCTTTCCGACGGCGACGACAGCGGCGACCGTACCATGTCGGCCGTGAGCGGCAACCTGGGGCTGAGCCTGTCGCTCAGTGATCAGCTTGTGCCCTACGTCACCGTGTCGACCTCCTTCGAAACACCGACGACCACAGAGCTCGCCAATCAGCCGGACGGCTCGGGAGGTTTCAACCCCGACCTCGGGCCGCAGCGGGCGGTGAACTACGAGATAGGCGCGCGGGGACAACCGGTGCCGAGCGTCAGCTACTCGGTAGCACTTTTCCTGGTCCGGGTGTCCGATGCCATCGTTCAGGGACCCGAGGTCGGGGGACGGGCCTTCTTTCGGAACGCCGGCAAGACCCACAACGACGGCGTGGAGCTGGGTGTCAGCGTCTCGCCGACAACCGGACTCACCTTGCGGGGCTCGTACACCTACGCCCGCTATCGGTTCACCGACTACCAGTTGGCCGACGGGACCAACCTGAACGGCAATCGGTTTCCTGGTGTGCCGGAGCACTTCTGGCGTTTTGGACTCCGCACCTCTCTGCCTGCGGATTTCTTCCTCGATGCCGACCACACCCTCAGCTCGTCGATCGTGGCGGACGATGCCAACACGATCTACGTGGACTCCTGGGGTGCGGGTGTCACGAACCTGCGGCTCGGCTGGGATGGCCAGTCGGGCCAGCTGGAGTTTGCGCCATTCCTCGGGCTGAACAACCTGTGGGACCGGCGCTATGTCGGATCGGTCACACTGAATGGCATCGGTGGGCGGGTTTTCGAGCCCGCACCGCGGCGGATAGTCTACATCGGGACGGAGATCGGGTTCCGCACGGATCGGTAACTATGCCATATATTCTCGGTCGGCAGTATCTCTGGGAGGACGCTACCCATCTGCATGTCTGGTCGGCTGAAGGCTACGATGGGTGGGATGAGTCGAGCTGGGCCAAAGGCTTCGAACCGCCCACCGATCGGCGCTCAGCGGCCTTCGGTCTTCCTGGAGGGGTTTCCTTGCGCCAGAAAGTCGCCGATGAGTACGTGGTTATGCGGATGGCGGAGCTGGTCGCTACGGGCGAGCTCGGTGCCGTTATGGAACGGGCACTGGCGAACCATGGCGCGAACAGCGGTTGCCAGGCGCTGGTCCAGCACGCTCCGTCCCTCCGCGCCGCGCTGGGAAAGGTGCCCTGATCCCGGCTAGTTTACCTGAGGATGCCATGGCCGACTCCAAAGGCAACGAACCCTTCTTCCTGACGATGCTTGCCGCAGGCCTGTTCGTAGCCGCGTTGTTAACTTTCCAGCCATACTCGGCAGAGTCCTCCGGCAGGGCCTACGCGAAGCCCGCCCGTGCGTACATCCACGCCGCATTGGGTCTGGACTCGGTGAGGCTCGCGCGACTGTCGGCCTCCAATATCCCAGTGGAGTGGGCACTAGGCGCCTCACGTACACACTCCGATTCCCTGGCGCTCTGGGCCGGTCCCACCAGCGCGTGGACCGGATGGCGCTGGGGGGACACCACGGAAGTCTTCCTGTACCCGCCTGGCGAGGTATGCAGCAAGGCTCCGATAGTGTTTCGTTTTCTCGGATCTGGAAGTGAAGCAAGGGTGGTCAGCGCCAGCTCCCCTTGCCTGGACCCAGCTGGCCCCCCCAATGACTGACTCCTTCCGTGCCGCCATTGCGCGCCTGCTCGATTGGGAGGACGCGCATGCCAGCTTTGACAAGGTCGTGAGCGCTCTTCCGCCAAAGCTTCAAGGCCAGCTCCCGCCCAAGCTGCCCTATTCGCCCTGGCAGCTGCTGGAGCATCTCCGAATCACCCAGCACGACATCCTGGATTTCTGCGTGAACCCGGCCTACGAGGAGCTCGACTGGCCCGACGATTACTGGCCCAAGAACCCTTCCCCACCTTCGCCGGGTGCCTGGGATCAAAGCGTGACCGCATTCAGGAAGGACCGAGAGGCCCTCAAGCAGCTAGCGCTGAATCCGACGATAGATCTGCTGGGAAAGGTGCCGGCCGGGAAAGATCAGACGTACCTCCGTGAGCTCCTGCTCGTGGCCGACCACACCGCCTATCATCTCGGTGAGCTGGTGGTGGTGCGGCGGGCCCTGGGAGCATGGCCCGGCGCGTAGCATCTGCGCTTTACAACAGGGAGGCCGGATCCCTATCAATCACGACCCGCGTACTTCCCTCTCGGCGAAGACGCCGCGCCGCGTAGCGGACCACTCCTCCCAACGATTTCGACGGCCCCTTCAACAGCACATGCCATCGCCAACGATCCTTGATCCGCACCAGCGGACAAGGCGCCGGACCCAGAACGGTGATCGGAAGCTCATGCCGTTCCACGAGCGCCCTGCACCAATCGGCCACGGCGGCGGCGCGGCGGCCCACCTCGCCCTCATCGGGCCCGGAGACCAGCAGGTTGACTAGCGATGTCGTGGGCGGATACGGCGGGTCCACCCTGAGCCGGCGCTCCTGATGGAGAAAACCCTCGGTGTCATGCTGCTGGGCCCACACAAGAGCGTGATGCTCGGGATGGCGAGTCTGAACCAGCACCCGTCCTCCCTTGGGTCCCCGGCCCGCCCGGCCCGCCACTTGAGCCAGCAGCTGAAAGGTCCGCTCCGCCGAGCGAAAGTCAGGCAGGTACAGTCCGGTATCGGCGTCGACGACACCCACTAGTGTCACGTTGGGAAAGTCCAGGCCTTTGGCAATCATCTGGGTCCCGATCAACAGGTCGATCTCGCCCGATTCCACCGACGCCAGGATCCGCTGGTGGGACCACTTGGTGCTGGTGGTATCCAGATCCATTCTCGCGATCCGGGCCTCCGGATACCGGTCCGCCAGCATGCGCTCGAGCTGCTGGGTACCCACGCCGCGCATCTGTTGGACCGGGTTGGCGCAGGCTCGGCAGGTGAGCGGCAGCGGCTCCTCGTGACCGCAGTAATGACAGCGCAGTCCCGCCGGTGCCCGATGTACGGTCAACGAGATACTGCAGCGGGGACACTGCCAGACCTCGCCACAGTCGGGGCATTGGAGGAAGGCAGCGTACCCGCGACGGTTGAGGAGGAGGAGCGCCTGCTCCCGCCGAGCCAGAGTGGCGATGATGCTGGAGTCGAGAGCTTCGGACCACTGAACCGGGCCGGTTCCGGATACCTTCGGTGCCACCCGTAGATCGATCACTTCTACCGGCGGAAGCGGCCGGGCGCCGACGCGCTCTGGCAACCGGAGTAGTTGAAGCTTTGATTCACCGCTGACCATCGTCTCCAGTGACGGTGTCGCGCTCCCCAGGATCAGGCGCGCCCCTTCGAGCCGGGCCCGGACCGCCGCCACGTCTCTGGTGTGATAGCGCGGCGTCTCGCCGTTCTTGTAGCTCGCCTCGTGCTCTTCGTCTATCACGATCATGCCGAGGTTGGCAACCGGCGCAAACACCGCGGATCGCGCGCCCACCGCCACCCGCCGCGCGCCGCGCCGAAGCAGCCGCCAGGCATCTGCTCGCTCGCCGTCCGACAACCCGCTGTGAAGCACCGCGATTTCGTCGCCGAACGCGCCGCGGAACCGGCTCACCGTCTGGGGCGTGAGACCGATCTCGGGCACCAGCACGATGGCGCCGCGCCCTTCCGCCAGCACGCGCCGCACGGCTTCGAGGTAGACCAGCGTCTTGCCGCTTCCGGTTACCCCGAACAAGAGAGCCCCCTCTCCGGGTTCGAGCGCGGAGATGGTGGAGAGGGCCCGGGACTGGTCGGGGGTGAGGTCCGTGGGTGGGGGTGAGCCCGGCGAACCGGCGAATGGGTCCCGGAGGACCTCGGAACGGCCCACTCGTGCCAGTCCCTCTCGAACCAGCGCCCTGACCACACCGTCACCGAAGCCGAGCTGCTCTGAGAGATGGCGGAGCGGCGCACTTCCTCCGACCGCCTCCAGCGTTTCGTAGAGCTGCTGCTGTTTGGGTCGACGCTTGAAGAGGGTCTCGCGCTCCAGCAGGGTGGGCCGCTCATCCGTGAGAGAGAGCACTCGCTCGGTGAGGCCCGCCGCGCTGGTATCGGGTGGCTGCACCCTCAGTGTCACCGCGTCGATTCGGGTGAGGCGCTCGATCACCTCCCAGAGCGGACGCTTGAGGGCTCGGGCCGCAGTCGAAACGGCCGCCTCTCCGCCGCGCCTCTCCAGCCAGGCCAGCACATCGCCCGCCATACCGCCCGTGCCCCGCGACCCGTTCCGCAGCGACACGATGACCTGCGACTCACCCCACATGCCTCCGGGTAGGACGCTCTTCAGCGTAAGGCCGAGGGGTGCTCCATAGTATCCCGCCATCCACTCGGCGGTAGCCAACAGAGCTTCGGACAACGCCGGCTCGGGGTCGGGTACCGCCAGTACGTCTCTGGCCGCAGCCGCCGGTGCTGGCGCATCTACTGCGACGACCAGCCCGATGAGCTCACGCCGGCGAACCGGCACGACCACGCGCGCGCCGGGGACGACTCGATCGCCCAGCGTCTCGGGAATGCGGTAGGTGTAGGGGGTGGCGAGCGGGAGTGGGAGGGCGACCAGAGCGAAGCGGTCGCTCATCGCCGCCTGACGCCGAGACCCGCGCCCGAGGGAAGCGTCACCTG